>NZ_JAZGJN010000290.1:0-139833 GCF_038085095.1 Photorhabdus sp. P32
CTCCGGGATATTCAACCCATTCTCCCCTCCCATTAGTTACCGTGATTTTCGGCATTTTGGTTTCATCCAACTTGGGTTTATAGATGATTTTCCATTCCTCTCCTGGAGTTAATTTCAGTCGAAACGGAAACGAATCCACTATGCCCTGTAAGGAAACTCTGTTTGGACGCCCTTCAACCATTTTCAAGACAGGGTAAATAACCGGCCTGTAATCTATAGTATTCAATGCACGAGTTTCAGAGGCTTCTGAATAATTTTCTCGTTCAGCATCGTTAATAAAAGCGGTTAAACCTGTCCCCGAAGAGGGAACAGCATCTTTCACCAGGTGACTGACATCGGTATAATTCGCCGATACATAAGCCCGCTCAATTTTCCATTTACACCAACCTCCGCCACTAAAAGGCAATTTCGTCTGAAAATAACCCGTTTGGGGATCAGTGGTTACCTTCTGGTAAAGCACATGATAAGTCGGTACTTTATGAGGTGTCATCGTCGCACTAAATTCATATTCAAGACAAGATTTTGAGATATATCTTGCTGCCACGTACGGCTCGGTGTATTTCGGCATGACGCCTTCCACCGTAATCAACTGTTTCTTCTCGTCAGGTGAAAAAGGAAAAAGCCAGTCAAAAAAGGTATCTCCAAACGCCCAGTAAATAGAATAGAGAAATAATAAGAACAGCGTTATTTTCAATGTTTTCATACGGACAGTTCCTTTTAATAACAGTATTCTCATGTTGGCATTTAGATAAACTGGTGATATGACCTTAGTAGAACGTTACTTTATGTAACGGGTATCTACCATTTGGGTATTGATTTCAATATGTCCTCCGGGATATTCAACCCATTCACCTTTCCTAGTTACTATAACCTTCGGCATTTTAGTTTCATCCAGTTTAGGTTTAAAAGTGATTTTCCATTCCGCTCCTGGAATTAATTTTAGCCGAAAAGGAAACGAATCCACTACACCCAGTAAGGAAACTCTGTTTGGACGTCCCTCTACCATTTTCAAAACAGGGTAAATAACCGGTCTGTAGTCTATAGTATTCACTGCACGCGTCTCAGAGGCTTCAGAATAATTTTCTCGTTCGGCATCGTTGATAAAGGCGGTTAAACCTGTCCCTGAATAGGGAACAGCATCTGTCACCAAGTGACTGACATCGGTATAATTCGCCGATACATAAGCCCGCTCAATTTTCCATTTACACCAACCTCCGCCACTAAAAGACAATTTCGTCTGAAAATAACCCGTTTGGGGATCAGTGGTTGCCTCCTGGTAAAGCACATGATAAGTCGGTACTTTATGAGGTGTCATCGTCGCACTAAATTCATATTCAAGACAAGATCTTGAGATATACCTTGCTGCTACATAGGGCTCGGTGTATTTCGGCATAACACCTTCCACTGTGATCCACGGCCCCTTTCCCTTAGATGAAAAGGGAAATAGCCAGTTAAAGAAAGTATCCCCCATCGACCAGTAAATAAAAGACAATAGTAATAATGACAATGTGACCTTGAATATCCTCATACTGGAAGCTCCTTCTCATCGCAGTAGTACTGTAAGGCCAGTTTCCCTTTTTCTTCCTGCTGACTGACGGCCAATGATTTTATTAACTGTTTATCCATATCCAGAAAACAGAGATTACGGTAGTAAACAGCATCTGGTATCAGTCTCTTATAAACATCCATTTTCTCCTTAAATTGATGCTGACTGTCCTGATAAGTCGTCATTTTATCCGGTTCGCATAACTCTTTAAGACGTGCATCAATATAACCGGAATATTTAGATGAGAAGTGATTAAAGATACTTACTTTGTCTTTTAACTCAGGGTTTTTATTTTCATCAAACAGTTTATCCTGTTCTTGCGGGCTTAGCTGATTAAACAGGGCATTTTGTTGTTCACCGGCCTGAACGAAAAGGTGTTCTGTTTCTTTATTCAGTTCAGGAATTAAATACAGTTTTGTTATATTACTTAATATTCCTTCTGCACTCAATCTGGTTATCAGCGATACATTACTGGCGGCAATCAGCCATTCCGGGCAGGCACTGGCTTTTAAAAAATGAACTACTTTGCCATGATGCAGATAAATTTCTTTACTGGCTGTCGCCTGCTTAATTGCTTGAATAATCGGTGAGGGTGACAATAATTTTATGATTTCCCAGTCATACCCCGCCAACGTCCAGTAATTGAAGAAAACATTATCCATATCCTGTTCAAAGGGCACCAAAGGAATAGGGTCATTTTCATTAACATGACGATAATGGATAATAGCAGATAGTTCCTGTACTGCACTGCTGGTTAATGTTCTTGGCATCCCGTAACTGTAGAGACAAGGATTGTGTTCTTTCAGTTGTGCACTGTGCAATAATGCTAAAGCTCCCCCCAAGCTGTGACCACAGATAAATAATCTTTTTTTTACGGCCAAATCCAAAATATCGCTGAATACTTCTTTGGTTTTCTCATCAGGAACTTTTAACTTCCCAACCAGACTGAATGCCGCCCAAAACCCTTTATGTACTTTGCCACGGTGAATAAACCCACTACACAGGGCTTTCTCATCATCGCAACTCAAGCTTAACGGCTGGAAGGTAATATCAGTCAAGTCATTCGCCAGACTGGCTGTACCCCGCCAGCTAACAAGAACATCACTGCTGCTGGCGATATAAAACAGTCGGGTATCACCTTGTTTATTGTCTGCCGTTTTTGAATCAATAAACTCTATCCGGGTATAACGTTCACTAAACGGCACATCGTAAACCACAGGCGTTGCCGAAACATCGTTCATCCGATAAGGCAGCTTCGAAACATCGACCATTTGCCGGTTAAAAAAGTGAAGTACAGAGCCTTCAATATCAACATCCCCATCGGCATAGGCCAGCACGCTCATCAAGCACTGGTTATAAGCATTAACAATGGAATACTCTTTTTGATGATGTAGCAGCAGAATCCAGGCTCGAAACGGGCATACTTCCAGAACATACCGTCGATTTAACGGATGGACCTCATAGCCTTTTGGTTCCGGGTCTGGGAAGTGATAAGGAGGTGGAATATCTTTAGAATCTTTCCAATCCTTAATCACCGGCAATCCATCACTGATCTGCCCGATAGTCACATAGCGATATTGATGGCCTTCGGCTTTCGGTTTCACCACCGAAGCCTCTTCACTGCGTTTTTCCCGCAATGGACGCTGTTCCATCTCATCGGCCAGCGGCTGAGCAGCAATATATAGCGTCACCGGATGAGGTAACAGCTCCTCTTCTCTGAGCACACCAAAACCATTAGTTACCCCTCGGCGCACATAACCCGGGGTTCCGCGACTGATCAGGCGATAAGGCATGTTGACCAGCGGCTTTCCCTGTTCATCCACCAACTGAAATTCCACCCAGTTTTTCAAAAAACGCTTACAATCAAAACACAAGCGTGGATCTGATATACCCATTAGTTTTACTTCCTTCTTTATAATAACGTTATTTCTCCGTCCGGCTATCAATCACCTTTATCAGCATAAATACCCTGTCAGGGATAGCGGTCATTGATTTCGTCACCAAAGAAACAAGATAGTAAAAATCCTATTACCTAAGACAAGCAACATCACTTATGCCGTGGGTAATAGCGAGTTGAATGACAGGAAGACAGAAATGTATTCCCATCAATTAATCCCTTTGAATAAGGGAACAGGAGTTGGAATTTCCTTCATACTGTCCAATATGATGGAGCTTAAGTTATGATTATTAAATCATCACCAAATAGCAAGAGAAAATTTTCATTTTTTTAATTTACAAAAATATAAATTTGTAAGAAAGTGTTACAAACTCAATAGAAATTGAGTCGTCAATTTCAAGTTAAGCGAGTATAGATGCTAATAATTGGCATAACTCAATCCGGTTGGGCTAATATTTTCTTTTTGGCGATTGCCAGATCACTCAAACCGGATTGAGTTTCCTCAAATGAGTTATTATTCAGTGCAAACATGCATACGCTACTTAATAGTCATATATCACTCACCTAATGTCTGTAAGTAATTTGCACTGGTAAGATTATTAATGCCACCTCCGTTTTCTAAACGCGCTTTCAGCCAATCAATAATTCGTTCCTGTAATTTCCCTCTCGGCTTATCCAATTTCTCAGCCAATTCACCGTGGTTTTCCCATAAATCGCTAATAAGTACGAATACCTGCCCTTGCAAGGCGTAATCAGAATGGAACCAAGCTTCAATTAAATGCTGGCCCAAGACAAAGGGCTTTTCATGTTCACTTTGACCACAATTCTCAGGGCGGTAATAAACCTGCGGCTCAGGCGTATCTATCATTAATTCACACACCGGCGTTAGAAACCCCGACCAATCGCTGATAACCATTGCCGGTAATAATTGATTGAGAATACGCGAATCCATACTACGCAAGAGCACCTGTTTCTCCTGTAATATCACCTGCTGGCGTGAACGCCAATGATTAAGCTGTTGCCCCCATAAATTTTCACTGCGATAAGCCCATCCCCAACTGTTATCGCTCAAGGTATGACTATCAAGCAAATGACCAATTACTGACAGGCAACCTGACTTGGGCTGAACCAGCCAGGGGCTTTGCGCCAGCATGTGATCCATCGGGGTATTGCTGTATAGCGGAAAAACCTGCTCTACCCAGTCGTTTTTATAAAAGAGAGTGACAGGGTTCGGCTTCGCCAATGAATTGAGCATAAAGAAAACGGGCGGTTTATTGGCAACATTCAACCATTGCTGCCAGTTTATGGACATGTTCATGCATCCTCCTGGTTATCGATAATCAAGTTAGCTTCCAATTGAGCCTGCACAGCGCAAAGCGGTCTGGCCGGATATTTAACCCCCGGCAGAGGCGCAACGCCCTCTGGCAGTTGTAGTGATAAACCGCGCCCGGTACCGGCTGAACCTTGCCCGACTAATAAATTTGGCGAGGTCAGAATACCGCCGGGAGTTATCCGGATAAAATGACCGCCGACTTTTAAGGTAATTTCTGACGCCGCTTCCAATACCATTTTACCGCCGCTTTTCAGATGCGTTTCCTGACCGCTTTCAGCCACCAATGCATCCCCGGTCTGTAAATGCTGACTGCCGGTGATACGGTGCGACACATCGCCATCGGTACTGTATTTACCGGAACCGGTGATTTTCCGATGGTCATCAGCATGGATTTCACTGTACCGGTTATTATCGATTCGCTGCTTATGGTCGTGTTTAATATGCCAGTAAGCATCATGCTGAATATGGGCGGTCAGATCTTTTTGCCCGTGCAGGTAAATCTCTTCCTGATCTTTTGCATCTTCAAAGCGCAACTCGTTAAAACCTTCCCCTTTGTGAGTCTGGGTTTTGAAGGTGGTTCGGGTCTTTTCGGCGGGTAAATCTAGCGGCGGCCGGTTTAATCTGTTATAGGTGCAACCCGTCACAATCGGGCGATCAATATCGCCGTTCAGGTAGGAGACAATCACCTCCTGACCGATACGGGGGATAGCCATAAAACCGTAACCACTGCCATTCCAACCCTGAGTGAACCGTACCCAACAGGCGGCATTTTCGTTGGCTTTATCATAACGATCCCAGTGAAAATGAATGCGAATACAGCCTTCTTCATTGACATAAATCTCTTCTCCTTCCGGGCCGACCACAGTCGCCACTTCATCGCCATCCGCCAGCGGTTTGTAACGATATAGCGCTCGCCAATCTCTATAGCCCGAAATAAAACTGAATTCGTTATGCAGATAAGTTCCTGACTCTCCGCTACTTTCTTGCCATGCCTGCGGACACTTGCCGTGATGACGAATAGACACGATTTGCCAGCGGGTATTCATGGTATCAACCGGGTGTTCGCTGAGATCAAAGATTTTACCGGGCATCAGTTTAAAGCAGTTGCTTTGCCCGCTACCGGCCTGACGTTGATTCTGGACAGCCTGCTGCTGACGCTGGACGAAGGGTTTCGCCTCCGCGTCTTTCTGAAAACGGCCGTAGCTTTCAAAGAGCGTAAACAGGGTTTCCTGCCCCTCGACACGGGCATCGATATTGGCCCGGTGTGTCAGGCGGTAAGCGGGATTCTGGGGATTGTAGTCCTTATAAATGATCCGCATTGGGGTTGTGGAGACGCCCAGACGCACCTGATTCATCACATTCATTTCTGTGGCCGTCTCTATCTGCGGGTTGTAGACCAGCGGCAGATTGGCCGTCATCCCTAAATGGCTGTCGCTGAAAAACAGCTTGTCGTCTTCAAACCAGAAATTCAGCCCTTCTTCGGCCACTAACCGGACAAAAAAGTCATAATCGGATTCTCGTTTCTGCGTCACATATTCGCGTGTGTAATGAAATTCATCCAATTGGCAATCGAACAGGATGCAATGTTTTTTCAGCAAACTGTTGAGAATTTCCGGCACGCTTTGCCGATGATAAATCCGGCTGTCCTGATTCAGATTCATCCGCCAGAGAGCAGGCCGGACGGTCAGGTAATAAATGGTGCGGTGAGCATGCGTGTCGCCTAATACAGCCTGTGAAATAATGCCGCTCACTTGGCGTTGTTCAACGTCGTTGAAGACCACCCGGAATTTCACCGATTGTAATAACAGTGATTCCAGATCAATATCGGCCCGTTTACTGACCAGCGTTAAGGATAGGGTAAATAATTCGGATAATTCCTCCTGTAGAGAAAATTCAGCGACCGCAAAAGTTTTCTCCGGTAAATCGATAATATGACAAAGAAAGTGTAATCCATCGTTCATATGGACTCCTTATTTATGGTGTTGGTGTTTAAAATACCCTTGTTAATTCGATGAGAAATAAAATAAATAAGCTACACTGATAGCGTTATTTCATATTCCCATACATGAATCGAAAATCCACTTCTTGAGTGCCGTTATCAATCTTGCCGCCCGGATATTCAACCCATTCGCCTTTTCCGTTAGTCACCGTGACTTTCGCCATTTTGGTTTCATCCAGCTTAGGCTTAAAAATAATTTTCCATTTAGCTCCTGGAGTTAATGTGAGTCGAAAAGGACGCATTTTTAATACTTCACCTTGTAAAGATACGCTTTTTGGAAATCCTTCAACCATTTCTAAAACAGGGTAAATAACCGGGCTAAAATCAATTGTATTCGAGGCGGCGATTTCACTAATGTTTGTCTGAACAGCATCGTTAATAAATGCGGTTAAACCTGTTCCCGTATACGGCACAGCATCTTTCACCAGATGTCGGACATCGGTATACCCCACTGCCACAGAAGCTTGATTGATTTTCCATTTACACCATCCTCCACCATTGAAAGGCAATTTCGCCTGAAAGTAACCAGTTTGTGGATCAACTTTTACATCCAAATCCAATCCATAATAAGTCGGCACTTGATAAGGCGACATACCTGCATCAAACTGATATCTAAGACAGTCTTTTGAGATATACTGCGCAGACACATACGGTTTTGTGTATTTCGGCACGACACCTTCCACCGTAATCAATTGTTTCTTCTCGTCAGGTGAAAAAGGAAAAAGCCAGTCAAAAAAGGTGTCGCCAAACGCCCAGTAAATAAAATAGAGAAATAATAAGGACAGCGTTATCTTCAATATTTTCATACGGACAGTTCCTTTTAATAACAGTATTCTCATGTTGGCATTTAGATAAACTGGTGATACGACCTTAGTAGAACGTTACTTTATGTAATGGGTATCTACCATTTGGGTATTGATTTCAATATGTCCTCCGGGATATTCAACCCATTCACCTTTCCTAGTTACTATAACCTTCGGCATTTTAGTTTCATCTAGTTTAGGTTTAAAAGTGATTTTCCATTCCGCTCCTGGAATTAATTTCAGCCGAAAAGGAAACGAATCCATCTTCCCCTGTAAGGAAATGCTGTTTGGATATCCCTCGACCACGTTCAAAACAGGGTAAATAATCGGACTGAAATCAATGGTATTCAATGCTGCAATTTCGCTAATGTTTGTCTGAACAGCATCGTTAATAAATGCGGTTAAACCTGTTCCCGAATATGGCACAGCATCTTTCTCCAGATGACGCACATCGGTATACCCCACTGCCACAGAAGCTTGATTGATTTTCCATTTACACCATCCTCCACCATTGAAAGGCAATTTCGCCTGAAAGTAACCAGTTTGTGGATCAACTTTTACATCCAAATCCAATCCATAATAAGTCGGCACTTGATAAGGCGACATACCTGCATCAAACTGATATCTAAGACAGTCTTTTGAGATATACTGCGCAGACACATACGGTTTTGTATATTTCGGCACGACACCTTCCACCGTAATCAATTGTTTCTTCTCGTCAGGTGAAAAAGGAAAAAGCCAGTCAAAAAAGGTGTCGCCAAACGCCCAGTAAATAAAATAGAGAAATAATAAGGACAGCGTTATCTTCAATATTTTCATACGGACAGTTCCTTTTAATAACAGTATTCTCATGTTGGCATTTAGATAAACTGGTGATACGACCTTAGTAGAACGTTACTTTATGTAATGGGTATCTATCATTCGGGTATTGATTTCAATGTGCCCGTCAGGATATTCAACCCATTCACTTTTCCTAGTTACTATGACCTTTGGCATTTTAGTTTCATCCAGTTTAGGTTTAAAAATAATTTTCCATTTTACTCCTGGTGTTAACTTCAACCTAAAAGGATACAATTTAACCTTACCTTGTAAGGATATACTTTTCGGAAATCCTTCAACCATTTCTAAAACAGGGTAAATAACCGGGCTAAAATCAATTGTATTCGATGCGGCGATTTCACTAATGTTTGTCTGAACAGCATCGTTAATAAATGCGGTTAAACCTGTTCCCGTATACGGCACAGCATCTTTCACCAGATGTCGGACATCGGTATACCCTACTGCCACAGAAGCTTGATTGATTTTCCATTTACACCATCCTCCTCCATTGAAAGGCAATTTCGCCTGAAAGTAACCGGTTTGTGGATCAACTTTTACATCCAAATCCAATCCATAATAGGTCGGCACTTGATAAGGCGACATACCTGCATCAAACTGATATCTAAGACAGTCTTTTGAGATATACTGTGCAGATACATACGGTTTTGTGTATTTCGGCACGACACCTTCCACCGTAATCAACTGTTTCTTCTCGTCAGGTGAAAAAGGAAAAAGCCAGTCAAAAAAGGTATCGCCAAACGCCCAGTAAATAAAATAGAGAAATAATAAGGACAGCGTTATTTTCATATTGGAGTTCCTTTTTATTATGGTATTACAATTGCTATAGATCCTAGACTTTTTTTCCTGAAAATCGATAACATGGCAGAGAAAATGTAATCCATCATTCACATGAACCCTTTATTTTCTGGTGTTAGCGCATCGGTAAACTGGCGGTATGATCTTAATGATGTTACTTTATTTTCCAGTATTCAATTCGATCATTATTCCAATCAATGCTCCCATCCGGGTATTCAATCCTCGCAGGTTCTTTACCCGGTGGAATAATCACTTTCGGCATCTTGGTTTCATTCAGTTTAGGCTTATAGATAATCTTCCATTCCGCTCCCGGAGTTAACATCAACCTGAATGGACGCATTTCGCCTTCACCTAGCAAGGATATTCTTTTGGGGAACCCGTCAATCATTTCTAAAACAGGGTAAATAACCGGACGGTAATCTATAGTATTTAATGTTGCTGTTTCGTTAAGATATGTCTGGGTCGCATCATTGATAAATGCAGTTAAACCTGTTCCCCCATATGGCTTCGCATCTTTCACCAGATGGGTGGCATCGGTATAATTTACTGACACAGAGGCCCGATTGATTCTCCATTTGCACCAGCCCCCGCCATTAAAAGGTAATTTCACCTGAAAATAACCGGTTTGTGGATCAGCTTTTACATTCAACTCCAATCCATAATAAGTCGGCACTTGATAAGGCGACATTCCTGCATCAAACTGATATTCAAGACAATCTTTTGATATATACTGCGCATACACATACGGTTCCGTATACTTTGGCGCCACTCCCTCCACAGTGATCATCTTTTCCTTTCCGTCAGATGTAAAAGGGAAAAGCCAGTTGAAAAAGGTGTCGCCAAACGCCCAGTAAATAAAATAGAGAAACAATAAGAGCAGCGTTGTTTTCAATATTTTCATACAGACAGTTCCTTCTTATCACAGTAATGTTGTAAGGCCAGTGTTCCTTGTTCTTCATGCTGGCTCACGGTTAGTGATTTTACTAACTGCTTATCCATATCCAGAAAATAGAGATTTCGGTAGTAAATATTGTCAGGGATAAGCATCTTATGATTATCCATTTTCGCCTTAAATTGACGCTGACTATCCTGATAGACCGTAATCTTATCCGGTTCGCATAACTCCCTGAGTCGTTTATCAATATAACCGGCATATTTATACGAGCTATGATTAGAAAATCCGAATCCTCCTTTTAAATCAGTACTTCTGTTTTCAACAAACAGTTTGTCTTTTTCTTGTTGACTTAACTGATTAAACAACGCATTTTGCTGCTCGCCAGCCAGAGAAAAATCTTTTTCTGTTTCCTGGTTTAATTCAGGAATTAAATAGAGCTTTGTGGTGTTATCCAATATTTCCTCAGCAACACCCATTATAGGGGAGAAATTCCTGGCGGAAATAAGCCATTCAGGGCAACTGTTAGCTTTAAAAAAATGCACAACTTTACCATGATGCAAATAGATTTCTTTACTGATAGTCGCTTGTTTAATGGCTTTAACAATCGGTGATGGAGACACTAGTTTCACTATTTCCCAATCATACCCTGCCGGCGTCCAATACTTGAAAAACCCATTATCCATATCCTGCTCAAATGGTACGGAAGGAATTACATCATCTTCATTAACATGGCGATAGTGGATAATGGAGGACAATTCCTCTACTGCACTACGAGTTAATGTTCGCGGCATCCCGTAACTGTAGAGACAAGGATTGTGTTCTTTCAGTTGTGCGCTGTGTAGTAATGCCAACGCACCGCCCAAGCTGTGACCACAGACAAATAATCTCCGTCTTTTAGCCAATCCAATGATCTCACCGAATACTGTTTTTTCTTTCTCATCGTGGACAGTTAATTTTCCAATCAGATTAAAAGCTTCCCAGAACCCCCTATGCACTTTGCCATGATGAATAAATTCGCTGCATAACGCTTTATCATCATCGCAATTTAAAGCCAATGGTTGGAAGGTGGCATCAGTCAGGTAATTTTCTAGAGTAACCGTGCCCCGCCAACTGACAATCATGTCTTTTTCGCTGGCGGCATAAAACAGTTTGGTATCACCCTGTTTATTATTCCCTGCTCGTGAATCAATAAATTCCACCTCAGTATAACGTTCACTAAACGGTACATTATAAACCACAGGGGCCGCTGACACTTTTTCCACCTGATAAGGCAGCTTCGAGACATCCACCATTTGCCGGTTAAAAAAGTGTTTAACCGAGCCTGCTACATTGATATCCCCATTGGCATAGGCCAGTACACTCATCAAACACTGATTATAAGCATTCACAATGGAATACTCTTTTTGATGATGCAGCAGCAAAACCCAAGCACGGAATGGACATATTTCTAATACATACCGTCGATTTAACGGATGAACCTCATAACCTTTTGGTTCCGGGTCTGGGAAGTGATAAGGAGGTGGGATGTCTTTAGGGTCCCACCCTTTAATCACCGGCAACCTATCACTGATCTGCCCGATAGTCACATAGCGATATTGATGGCTTTCAGTTTCTGCTTTTGGCTTCACCACCGAAGCCTCTTCACCACGTTTTTCTCGCAACGGACGCTGTTCCATCTCATCGGCCAGCGGCTGAGCATCAATATATAGCGTCACCGGATGAGGCAACAGCTCCTCTTCTCTAAGCACACCGAAACCATTAGTTACCCCTCGACGCACATAATTCGGAGTTCCGCGACTGATCAGGCGATAAGGCATGTTGACCAGCGGTTTTCCCTGTTCATCCACCAACTGAAATTCCACCCAGTTTTTCAAAAAACGCTTACAATCAAAACACAGGCGTGGATCTGATATACCCATTAGTTTTACTTCCTTCTTTATAACGTTATTTCTCCGTCCGGCTATCAATCACCTTTATCAGCATAAATATCCTGTCAGGGATAGCGGTCATTGATTTCGTCACCAAAGAAACAAGATGGTAAAAATCCTATTACCTAAGATAAGCAACATCACTTATGCCGTGAGTAATAGCGAGCTGAACGACAGGAAGACAAAAATGTATTCCCATCAATTAATCCCTTTGAATAAGGGAACAGGAGTTGAAATTTCCTTCATACTGTCCAATATGATGGAACTTAGGCCATGATTATTAAATCATCATCAAATAGCAAGAAAAAATTTTTATTTCTTTAATTTACAAAAATATAAATTTGTAAGAAAGTGTTACAAACTCAATAGAAATTAATTTATTGTTAATCTAATGAAGGATGAAATTACAAAAATAACCCAGTTCTCAGGAAGAATAATCCACAATATATAGAACAACCTGATCTTCACTTAATTTCCTGTTAGGAGTAGAAACATCTTGATGATTCAATCAATGAAATACCGTAATGTCATCGGTATTGTAACTGCCATTATTTAATAAATTTATCTTTAACGGTGAGATACAAGTGATTCGTTATTTAATCACCAACGATATATCAAATCGGCTAACCATTTGTTTTCCCAATAGTTGGCTGATCGTACCCGCTATCTGATACCTTAATTTCTATTAATACAATCTCAAAAATTACCAACGCGTTTGCATTTATAACATCAACGACAAATCGCTTTCCTTGCCTATTTAGTGATATAAGGTCGTTTGGTTGTTACCAAAACTTAAATTATTTTAAAGATTAATACCATATAAGGAGTTAAAACATGAGCAGCTATCACTCTGATATTGACAAAAAAACACCATCAATCAGTGTATTGGATAACAGAAAGTTAAATGTACGTACTTTAGAATATCTACGCACTCAAATTGGTGAAAACAGTGACGAACTGATCACTCTCTATGAATTCAATATGCAGGGATTTCAGGTAAAAAGTACCGATCCGCGTAAGAATAAAAACCTGAGCGGCCCGAATTTCATTCGCGTCTTTAATCTTGCGGGTCAGGTTCTACGTGAAGAAGGTGTTGATGCTGGTCGGTCTATTACCCTCAATGATATTGAAGGTCGCCCAATATTAACCATCAATGCAATCGGTGTCCGCCAAAATCATCGCTACGAAGATAACACCCTACCCGGTCGTCTGCTTGCCATCACTGAACAAGTGCAAGCCGAAGAGAAAACCACCGAACGTCTTATCTGGGCCGGCAACACACCGCAAGAAAAAGATTACAACCTTGCTGGTCAGTGTGTCCGATATTACGATACCGCAGGACTCACTCAACTCAACAGCCTTTCCCTTGCGGGCATTGTGCTATCACAATCTCAACAACTGCTCGTCGATAACCAAAATGCCGACTGGACAGGTGAAGACCAAAGCCTCTGGCAGCAAAAACTGAGCAGTGATGTCTATACCACTCAAAATAGCACTGATGCCACCGGGGCTTTACTTATCCAGACCGATGCCAAAGGCAACATCCAGCGGCTGGCCTATGATGTAGCCGGGCAGTTAAAAGGCTGTTGGTTGACACTCAAAGGTCAAGCCGAACAAGTGATTATCCAATCGCTGACTTACTCTGCCGCCGGACAAAAATTACGCGAAGAGCACGGTAACGGGGTTATCACCGAATACAGCTATGAACCGGAAACTCAACGGCTGATTGGTATCACTACCCGCCGTCCGTCAGACGCTAAAGTGTTACAAGATTTACGCTATCAATATGATCCGGTAGGTAATGTGATCAATATACGTAACGATGCGGAAGCTACCCGCTTTTGGCGCAATCAGAAAGTGGTCCCGGAAAACACCTACACCTACGATTCCCTGTATCAGCTTATCAGTGCCACCGGGCGTGAAATGGCCAATATAGGTCAGCAAAATAACCAACTTCCCTCCCCTGCACTACCCTCTGATAACAATACCTACACTAACTATACTCGCAGCTACAGCTATGATCGCAGCGGTAATCTGACACAAATTCAGCACAGTTCGCCGGCTACCCAAAATAACTACACCACCGCTATCACCATCTCAAATCACAGCAACCGAGGCGTTCTCAGTACGCTGACAACAGATCCCAATCAAGTGGATACGTTATTTGATGCCGGTGGTCATCAAACCAGTTTATTGCCCGGTCAGACGCTGGTCTGGACATCACGAGGAGAGCTAAAGCAGGTCAATAACGGTCCAGGAAATGAATGGTACCGCTACGGCAGCAACGGAATGAGACAACTGAAAGTAAGTGAACAGCAAACCAAGAGTGCTACGCAGCAACAGCGGGTAATCTATTTGCCGGGGCTGGAACTACGCACAACTCAGAATAGCGCCACAACAATAGAAGAATTACACATTATTACGCTAGGTGAAGCAGGTCGTGCACAGGTACGAGTGCTGCACTGGGAGAATGGCAAACCAGAAGGTATCGACAACAATCAGCTACGTTACAGCTACGATAATCTGATCGGTTCCTGCCAGCTTGAACTGGATAATCAAGGGCAGATTATTAGTGAGGAAGAGTATTATCCATTCGGCGGGACAGCGCTGTGGGCAGCAAACAGCCAAATAGAAGCCAGTTATAAAACTATTCGCTATTCAGGCAAGGAACGGGATGCCACCGGGCTGTATTATTATGGTTACCGCTATTATCAACCGTGGGCAGGTAGATGGTTAAGTGTAGATCCGGCGGGAACAGTTGATGGACTGAATCTATACCGGATGGTGAGAAATAATCCAGTAAGTTTGCAGGATGAAAATGGATTGGCGCCAGAAAGAGGAAAATATACCAAAGAGGTGAATTTCCTTGATGAATTAAAATTTAAATTGGCCGCCAGAAATTCACATGTTGTCAAATGGAACGAGAAAGAGAGCAGTTATACAAAAAATAAATCATTGAAAGTGGTTCGTGTCGGTGATTCCGATCCTTCGGGTTATTTGCTAAGTCATGAGGAATTGTTAAAGGGTATAGAAAAAAGTCAAATAATATATAGCCGGCTTGAAGAAAACCCATCCCTTTCAGAAAAATCAAAGACGAATCTTTCTTTGGGATCTGAAATATCCGATTATATGGCAAAAACCATAAAAGATACGATATCAGAGTATGCAGAAGGGCATAAATATAGAAGCAATCACCCTGATTTTTACGCAGAAACAGATTTCTTTGCTTTAATGGATAAAAGCGAAAAAAATGATTATTCCGGTGAAAGAAAAATTTATGCCGCAATGGAGGTTAAGGTTTATCATGATTTAAAAAATAAACAATCAGAATTACATGTCAACTATGCACTTGCTCATCCTTATACGCAACTTAGTAATGAAGAAAGAGCGCGACTGCAAGAAACAGAACCCGATATTGCAATAAATAGAGAATATAATTTCAAAGGCGTTGGCAAATTCCTGACAATGAAAGCAATTAAAAAATCATTGAAAGGGCAGAAGATTAATAGGATATCAACAGATGCTATTAATATTCGCTCTGCGGCTATCGCTGAGAATTTAGGAATGCGGAGAGCTTCATAAATTTGGTAATAGGATTTCAAATAGAAGGTAATATCATTTACTGAATGCGGCTAACATTCCCTCTGAATGAAAATTCAGAGGGAACTCTTTCGTTAATTACAACACATCAACTGCGTTCAATTCTTTGAAAGCCTGTTCCAGACGGGCAATCATAGAAACCTGACCGGCACGCAGCCATACCCGTGGATCGTAGAATTTCTTATTAGGTTTATCTGCGCCTTCTGGATTGCCTAACTGGCCTTGCAAATAGCCTTCGTTCTTTTTGTAGTAGTTGAGAATACCTTCCCAAGTCGCCCATTGGGTGTCAGTATCGATATTCATTTTAACAACGCCATAGCTGACCGCTTCTTTGATCTCTTCCGCGGTAGAACCAGAGCCGCCGTGGAAAACAAAATCCAGGCTGTTATGTGGCAGATTGAATTTCTCAGCAACATAGTCTTGAGAGTTACGCAAAATTTTTGGCGTCAGTTTGACGTTACCCGGCTTATAAACACCATGAACGTTACCGAAAGAAGCCGCAATAGTGAAACGTGGGCTGATAGCATTTAGTTTCTCATAAGCATAAGCAACATCTTCCGGTTGAGTGTACAGCGCTGAGCTATCCATATGGCTGTTATCAACGCCATCTTCTTCCCCGCCAGTACAGCCCAACTCGATTTCCAACGTCATATCGATTTTTGCCATACGCGCCAGATAATGGCTGCAAATCTCAATATTCTCTTCCAGAGACTCTTCTGACAGATCGATCATGTGAGAAGAGAATAAGGGTTTACCCGTCGCTGCGTAATGCTTTTCACCCGCATCTAACAGGCCATCAATCCACGGCAGCAATTTACGCGCGCAGTGGTCAGTATGCAGGATCACAGGAACACCATAATGTTCAGCCATCTGATGAACATGGTGAGCACCAGAAATTGAACCCAGAATAGCCGCTTGTTGACCTTCAACTTTCAAACCTTTACCGGCAATAAAAGCAGCGCCGCCGTTAGAAAACTGAATGATCACAGGAGAACGAACTTTAGCAGCGGTTTCCAGCACGGCATTGATTGAATCAGTACCTACACAGTTGACCGCCGGCAAAGCAAAGTTGTTTTCTTTGGCTATAGCGAACACTTTTTGAACATCATCACCAGTGATGACACCCGGTTTTACGAAATCAAAAATTTTAGACATGTTACGTGGGTCCTGTTGAGAACGGGCAACCAGCCAACCGGCCGTTACCCGTCATGACTTAATTACTGTTTTGCACGTTCTTCCAACATCACAACCGCAGGCAGTTTTTTTCCTTCCACGAACTCGAGGAAAGCGCCGCCACCCGTAGAAATATAAGAAATTTTGTCAGCAATACCGAACAGGTCGATCGCTGCCAATGTATCGCCGCCGCCAGCGATAGAGAAGGCATCACTATCAGCAATGGCACGTGCGACAATTTCAGTTCCTTGACGGAAATTAGGGAATTCAAATACACCAACCGGGCCATTCCACAGAATCGTTTTGGCGTTTTTCAGGATATCAGCCAGACGTTGAGCAGATTCATCCCCCAGATCAAGGATCTGTTCATCATCTTTAATATCGCTGGTAGATTTCAACGTTGCTTCGGCCGTTTCAGAAAATTCTGTCGCCACACGAACATCGGTCGGCACCGGAATATCACAGCTTATCAGCAATTTTTTCGCTTCCGGGATCAAATCATCTTCATAGAGAGAACGACCGACATTGTGGCCTTCCGCAGCAACAAACGTATTCGCGATACCACCGCCAACAATCAGTTGGTCGGCAATCTTAGACAGCGTATCCAGAACGGTCAGCTTGGTTGAAACTTTAGAACCCCCGACGATTGCCACCATTGGGCGAGCCGGATTACCCAACGCTTTACCTAATGCCTCTAATTCTGCGGACAGCAAAGGACCGGCACAAGCAACAGGAGCAAACTTAGCCACGCCGTGAGTAGAAGCCTGAGCGCGATGAGCAGTACCGAATGCATCCATGACATAAATGTCACACAAGGAAGCATATTTTTTAGCCAAGGTTTCGTCGTCTTTCTTCTCACCTTTATTAAAGCGAACGTTCTCCAGCACAACCAGCTCACCTTCCGCGACATCAACCCCTTCCAGATACTCTTTTTCCAGTCGAACAGGGGAAGATAATTTCTCTTTTAGATAGTCTACTACTGGTTTCAGCGAGAATTCTTCATTGTATTCGCCTTCAGTAGGACGGCCAAGGTGAGAAGTGATCATCACTTTAGCACCCTGCTTTAATACTGCTTCAATGGTCGGCAAGGAAGCACGGATACGCGCATCAGAGGTGACTTTGCCATCTTTTACCGGAACGTTCAGGTCAGCGCGGATCAAAACACGCTTACCCGCCAGATCTAAATCGGTCATCTTAATTACAGACATGGTGAATCCTCTCATTGATTCTCTAAATTATTTAATCTTGCGCCGTGTGCGGATCTATTATGGACCGTCTATCAACAACAGATCATTTGAAACCCGTAGCAGCCATTGCTAACGTTGTATCTAACATTCGGTTAGCAAATCCCCACTCATTATCACACCAGACTAATGTCTTAATCAGATGTTTCCCACTGACTCGCGTTTGTGTGCCATCAACAATCGCACTGTGGGGATCGTGGTTAAAATCCGTTGAGACTAACGGCAATTCGGTATAATCAACTATACCACGAAATGAAGTAGCTGCTGATTTTTGCATTAATTCGTTGATTTTTTTAACAGTTACTGAAGATTTTACCGTAACGCTCAAATCGATAGCCGTAACGTTAATCGTTGGCACACGCACGGAGATAGCTTCAAAACGGTCACAGAACTTTGGAAAAATCCGGGTTATCCCTGCGGCCAACTTGGTATCCACCGGAATAATAGACTGACTGGCAGCCCGAGTACGCCGTAAATCTTTATGATAAGCATCAATGACCGGTTGGTCATTCATTGAGGCATGAATGGTTGTCACTGTGCCAGATTCAATTTCAAACTCATCATCCAATAATTTAATGATGGGAATAATGCAATTAGTGGTACAGGAAGCGTTGGACACTATACGATCCTCTGCTGTCAGTAAGTGTTGATTCACACCATAAACCACCGTCGCATCTAAATCATTGCCCCCCGGATGAGCAAACAGCACTTTTTTGGCGCCGCTGGCAAGATGCGCCTCGCCATCGGCTCTGCTGCCATAAATCCCACTGCAATCAAGAACAATATCAATTCCCAATTCTTGCCAAGGCAACATCGATATATCGGGTTGATGAAACAAGCGAATATTATCATCGCCAACCTGCAACACATCATTATTCAGACGCACATCCCAGGCAAAACGGCCATGACTAGAGTCATATTTCAGCAAGTGAGCAATTCCTTCGGCATCTGCCAGCTCATTAACAGCAATAATCGAAATTTCAGCCCGGCGCCCAGATTCATAAAGAGCACGTAAAATACTACGCCCTATTCTGCCAAAACCGTTTATTGCTACCTTGATTGTCATGTTACTCCCTGAATATAGTTATTACCACGCAACCGCTTAGAATAACTGACTAAATCACCGATGTACTGATTGCTTATCACAAAATTATTAAAACCGTGCACAGAAAACCGCTTTAGATAATAAAATGAAACGATTCAGCTACAAATAATGAGATTACGGGAAAAGGAGATTGATAGCAATAGTCGTTGGATATTAAAGACTGTTGTTCATATTCGTCGAACGTAAGCAAGCAGAAAGAAACAATCCCACCGTTATTTACTCACATCTGCGACATTGATCATCAATATCATTTGCTGAAATATTGACATTCAATTTCAATAAATGGAAACTGGTTGTCGTTTTTTGAGGTACTAAGGAAAAGGAAGTAAATCGTGTCAACCGAGAAAACTTCGGCGTTTGAGGTATTCACTGAGATCACATTGGCGGTATTTCGGCTCAACGCCCTACTGCTCTCTAAAGGGGATCAACTCGTCGCCCCGTTGGGAATCACGAGTGCAAGATGGCAAGTACTGGGTGCGATTGCGCACGCGCCACATCCACTTACCGCGCCTCAGATCGCCGCCGCAATGGGTATCACACGTCAAGGCGTGCAAAAACAATTGAATCTCGGGCTGAGCTCAGGGATGGTGAAAACCATCACTAATCCTCGGCATGAACGCTCACCACTCTATCAACTGACCGAGCTTGGTTGGCGTACTTTTGATGCGGCGATATCGCTGGAAGCTGAATGGGTCGACTCACTGGTGAAATCCTCTGATCCTAACGAGCTAAAAGTGACATTAAATACCTTAATCAGTTTGGAGACGAAGCTGGAAGAGTCACCAGTGCCAAATAGCACGACATAGCGCTACGGATTCGTTTGTTAGTAATGACAAAGAATTACCAAACAGTTAAATGAGATACAACGTGGAAACAGCATATAATTGGTGGAACGCATTTGTTGCTACGTTGACATTGTCTCTACGTTGACATATTGCCGTCAAAAGCCGCGTAAATCGCGCGACTCGCTTCGGTAGGATAGCAATACAAACATAAAATTTTCAGGAGAATAGAAATGGTCAAGCTAGAAGAAATGGACACCCACGTAACCCTGCGGGAACAGTTATTTTCGAACACCGATGGCTCCATCGTACTGGTGAACATATTTCATGTTGATCCCTCAATGGCTGACACCCTGATAGAGACTTGGAAAGAAGATGCAGAATATTTCCGGTCTAAGGTCGGTCTGATTTCCGCACAATTACATCGCGGAATCGCTGGTAGCGGCACATTTATGAACTATGCCGTTTGGGAGAGTCTGGAACATTTTCGCGCTGCGTTCACGAATCCTGAATTCAAGGAAAAACTCGCCAAGTATCCTGATGGGATTGTCGGTTCGCCTCATGTATTCCAAAAAGTAGCCGTCCCTGGAATTTGCGTGGCATAAGCTGAGGAAAACTGTCACGATCCCTCTTCGATAACAACATCGTGCAGAAAAAGAGCGCACCCGCTCAATGTTTACCTCAGGTGCGCTCATTTATGAATTAGCTCATTATTTCAGCAGAGATTTAGCCTTAGCGACCACATTCTCTACAGTGAAACCAAACGCTTTAAACAGTTGATCAGCCGGTGCTGATTCACCAAATGTATCCATACCAACGATAGCGCCATTCATACCGACATATTTAAACCAGTAATCGGCGATACTCGCTTCGATTGCAACACGTGCAGAAACCGCAGCAGGTAGAACCGCTTCTCGGTATGCAGCATCCTGCTTATCAAAAGCATCAGTAGACGGCATGGAGACGACGCGCACTTGACGACCTTCCTCAGTCAATTGGTGGTAAGCGCTCACCGCCAACTCAATTTCTGAACCGGTTGCGATCAGAATCAGCTCTGGCTGTCCCTGACAATCTTTCAGGATGTAAGCCCCTTTCTCAATATTAGCCAATTGCTCGGCAGTACGTTCTTGCTGTGCCAGATTCTGGCGAGAGAAAATCAGCGCTGATGGACCAGTTTTACGTTCGATAGCATATTTCCACGCCACCGCAGATTCCACCTGGTCACATGGGCGCCATGTGCTCAGATTTGGCGTCACACGCAAACTGGCAAGCTGTTCGACTGGCTGATGAGTCGGACCATCTTCACCCAAACCGATTGAGTCATGGGTGTAAACAAAGATGCTGCGAATCTTCATCAATGCCGCCATACGCACTGCGTTACGGGCATATTCAACGAACATCAGGAAAGTTGCGCCATAAGGCACAAAACCACCATGTAGAGCGATACCGTTCATAATGGCTGACATGCCAAACTCACGAACGCCGTAATGGATGTAGTTACCGGCCTGATCTTCGTTCAATGGCTTAGAACCTGACCACATCGTGAGGTTACTTGGCGCCAAATCAGCAGATCCTCCCATAAATTCAGGCAACACCTTGCCAAAAGCTTCCAAAGCATTCTGGGATGCTTTACGGCTGGCAATATTGGCTGGATTTTTTTGCAACTGTTCGATAAATGCTTTTGATTCAGCTTCCCAGTTCGCCGGCAACTCACCACCGGTACGACGTTTGAATTCAGCAGCTAATTCAGGATACGCTTTTTCATAGGCGGCGAATTTTTCATTCCAAGCGGCTTGTTTCGCATTGCCAGCTTCTTTTGCATCCCACTCAGAATAGATGTCCGCTGGAATTTCAAATGCCGGATAATTCCAATCCAGTGCTTCGCGAGTCGCAGCAATTTCCGCATCACCCAATGGCGCGCCATGAGAATCATGGGTACCCGCTTTGGTCGGCGCGCCGAAACCGATAATCGTTTTGCACATTAGCAGAGAAGGTTTATCCGCAACTTTACGTGCTTCTTCAATGGCAGCTTTGACCGAAGCTGCATTATGGCCATCGACACCGCGAATCACATGCCAGCCATAAGCTTCAAAACGGCTTGCCGTATCATCGGTAAACCAGCCTTCAACATGACCATCAATGGAGATGCCATTGTCATCATAGAAAGCAACCAACTTGCCTAGCTTTAAAGTACCCGCCAGAGAGCAAACTTCATGAGAAATGCCCTCCATCATGCAACCATCACCCATAAAGACATAAGTATTATGGTCAACGATCTCATGACCAGGACGGTTAAATTGCGCGGCCAGAGTACGTTCAGCAATCGCAAAACCTACTGCGTTGGCGATCCCCTGCCCTAAAGGACCGGTCGTAGTTTCTACGCCTGGAGTATAACCATACTCAGGATGGCCTGGGGTTTTAGAGTGTAATTGACGGAAATTTTTCAGATCATCAACTGAAACATCATAACCGGTGAGATGCAACAGGCTATAAATCAGCATAGAACCATGACCGTTAGACAACACAAAGCGGTCACGATCGACCCAATGTGGATCAGTTGGGTTATGATTCAAATAATCACGCCATAAAACTTCAGCGATATCAGCCATTCCCATAGGCGCGCCAGGGTGCCCTGATTTTGCTTTCTGCACAGCATCCATGCTCAGGAAGCGAATAGCATTAGCAAGGGTTTTACGAGTGGTCATTTTCTACTCCAAGTGGGATAAAAACGTTTAGGGGGATAATTTTCTCAGCACAGCGCACAAACCGCAATCTTTAACGCCAAATACCAGAAAACTATCTTAATTTCATCTGAACGACAATTCTTTGATTTGCCTTATGTCTCTATATAAATTTCAGCCTCATCAGAGTAATAAAACAAACTCATTGAGCATATAAAGGGGTAAATGAATTAAACACAGCTATATCCGTCATCTTTCAAGTTGCCTCTTTGTTGGCTGCACTCACTCACCTCAGTCACAGAGTTATCTATGCTCCCGGGGATTCGCTCCTTTGACCGTCGCGATGTATCTTGAAATCCATTGGGTATATTAGTTACAAATCAAGCGATAAAATAACCCATTAAACAGAGACATATTCTCAATTTATGACCATTTTCAGCAACTAAATTGAGTGTTTATATTGATCCTAATTATATGCTAATAATCTCTTAATAATTTGATGTATCAACAGTGAATATATAGAAAAAACACCAATCAAAAACCAATGTTATTTCGACATCAATAACCCAATAAATAATTTAAAGAGAAATAATATTTACAGTTATATTTTCTTATATTATGATATTTTTACCCAAAATAATAAGCCATTTGATTAACAAACATAGATAAAATAAAAAAATATTATTTTTTGGCGAATTAATTATTGCAATCCATTATATAATCAGGTTATTTTAAATAGAACATATAAAATAGACACGCAGATGACTACTTAATTAACAACTAGGGCATTTTCATGTCAAATATCAAAAACGAACCAAATAATATCACTCCACAATTAATTCACATGTGGGAAAAAAGTAATGAACCTTGGGGCGCAAAAGATCGCCAATCAAGATTTATATATGCAAATCCTGCTTTTTACCAACTGCTCAATCTGCCCGAAGATTTCGAAATTATGGGGCTTTCAACAGGGGAATTGCCTTCATCTATTGCAGAGTATACAGAAGAATATTGTCGCCAAGACCAAAAAGTGATGCAAACCATGAATACAGTCACTTCACTTGAGACTCATCTATTTGGTGAAAATAAAATCAAGCAAACCTATCGCTGTAGTAAATACCCACTTTGTGATGAAAATGGGAACTGCATCGGCATTACTTTTCATATGTCCAAAGCTCAAAATTTTTCTATTGCTTACTATCATGAAAAAGTATCTCCAGCCGCTTTGGAATTTACCCCCCCTAATGACATTCTGACCCAAACTGAATGGGAAGTTCTTTTTTTAGCTCTTCGCTCACTGGACGAAGAAAGTATCAGCGAAGAATTAATGATAAGTACAGAAGATGCTATTCATCATATTCAGTCAATTTACCAAAAATTTAATCTACCGCTGCATATAGAATTAGAAGACTTCTGCAAAGCAAATAAGTTTGATCTATATATCCCAGAAAGGTTCGTCGCTATTGGCAGCCAAAGTTTATAAATTCCCATTAATTCAAATCTAAGACCCAGATATTTTTCCAATAACAATAGGAATTATGTTATGAGCTATAAAAAATTAACCGTATCGCCTCAAATTATTAATCTCATGGAAAGCAGTCATGAACCCTGGGGCATAAAAGATCAACATTCTCGTTTTGTCTATGAAAACAAAGCAATGGCTATGTTGCGCGATCTTCCCCGTGGTTTTAATGTAGAAGGACGTCTAGACAATGATCTGCCTTGGGAAGGCGCCGCTTTTGCAGAACAATTTCAGATCCATGACAGAGCGGTAATGCAAGCAGAACAAAGAATATGCTCATTAGAAACCCATTTATATGGTAAAGAAAAATTACTTTCTTCTTACTTCTTCGAAAAATTTCCATTTTATAATGAGAATAATCAATGTGTCGGCGTCATTTTCCATGCCTGGAAAGCCGAAGCCTATTCTCTGACACGCTTCTTTTATGGTAAGCTCCCGGCTTCTATCATGTTCCAGCCCCCTTCTGAGCTATTTACTCAACGGGAATGGGATGTCATTTTTCTATTTTTACAGAGATACACTAGTAAACAGATCGGGCGAATGCTGAATATTTCTTATCGCACGGTAGAAACGCATATGCTACGGATATACAAGAAAATTGGTATTAATTCTGGTCAGCAATTAGATGAATATTGCCGCCTTAATGATTTTGATCTCTATGTTCCTGAGAGATTTTTAAAACCCGGCAGTAAAATGTTTATATAATGTGGTAAATAAAACAGATGAAAACAACGAATAATATATCAGCGCAGATAATAAACACCATAAAACATAGCCATGACCCCTGGGGTATTAAAGATAAAAGCACTCGCTTTATTTATGAGAATACCGCAATGGTTATGCTACAAGATATCCCGCTTGACTTGAACGTCGAAGGACGTTTCGATTGTGAATTACCCTGGGAAGGGGCCATCTTTGAAGAGCAATTCCAACGGCATGACAGAACAGTCATGCGTTTAGAAAAAAGTATATGCTCGTTAGAAACACATCGATTTGGCAAAGAAAAACGCCTTTGTTCCTATTTCTTCGAGAAATACCCATTTTATAGTGAAGATAATGAATGTATTGGCATTATTTTTCATGGACGGAAATCAGAAGCGCTTTCTTTAAAGGAATTTTTCAATGGAAAATTGCCGCCTTCCATTATGTTTTGCTCTCCCTCAGAACAATTTTCTCAACAAGAATGGGAAATTATTTTCCTATTTCTGGCAAAACATAGCAGAAAGGAAATCAGTGAGAGACTTAATATTCCTTATCAATCGGTCAAAGACCAGATAGAAAAAACATATCAGAAACTAAAAGTGAACTCTGATTCTCAATTTGAGGAGTATTGTCGTATAAATAACTTTCACCTTTATATCCCAGAGAGATTTTTATTCCCGTATTTATAAATCTGAACTTTAGATTCAAGTTATTATAAAGGCAAAAATATTATAAAAGCCAAATATGAACCTATTAAACTGGTTATACCACGACTCAACTAGATTATATACCCTATGGATTTTAAGATGCATCGCGACGGCAAGGGAGATAATCACCGGTCACATAGCTAACTATGTGACCGGGGTGAGCGAGTGCAGGCAACTTGAAAGATAACGGGTACATTATGAAATAAAATCCCAAAGTCGTAGCTTGCAAAAGATAATGAATTTCTCTGCATTATATGTAAATGTAATATTCATCACCGTTAATAAATTGTCTAAAAAATAGCAAAAAAGTACTCATAAGGAACTATTAGTTATTTAAGCTATTAAGATAAGAATATTTTTCACGGATAATAATAATGCTCTTTACATTCAGAAAAAACACTTCCAATATATATGGAATACTCTGTTATAAAACAATCGATAATATTATTCAGTATTCTTTCCGATAGCCCATTCAATTAACCTTGATCGATAATCTGCACCTAATTACTACCAAACAGCAAAACATTGATAATTTATCTATTATCAATGTTTTTCTCACAATTAAAACCTGGAGATTATTTATGGATATTCACGACTGGCATCCGGCAGATATTATTGCAGCACTGAGAAAACAAGGAACAAATCTTTCGGCCGTTTCTCGCAAAGCCGGCTTAGCATCATCGACGCTGAGTAATGCATTACATCGTCCGTGGCCAAAGGGAGAAGCATTAATCGCCACTGAATTAGGTTTACATCCATCGGATATTTGGCCATCACGCTATAAACCTGGCAAAGAAAATAAATTTCTAATAAGGGTTGAGGAAACAAGCAGTATAGAAAGCTGGTAGTCTCTCTATGTCTTATTTCAATGCAATTTCATTACCATTTATATTGTCTATCGAGAGATTACTACATGATACATACCCAATGGATTTCAAGATGCATCGCGACGGCAAGGGAGCGAATCCGCGGGAGCATAGATAACTCTGTGACCGGGGTGAGTGAGTGCAGCCAACAAAGAGGCAACTTGAAAGATAACGGGTATAAGTATAAACAAAAAGCCCCGGGCAACTACCCAGGGCTTCAGAATCTTTGGCGGTGCGGACGGGACTCGAACCCGCGACCCCCGGCGTGACAGGCCGGTATTCTAACCGACTGAACTACCGCACCGCGCAGCGTTCTGGTTGAGAACGAGGTGAATATTACGAATCCAAGATCATTCCGTCAATATCTTTTATAACAAAGTGACGCGTTTGATCAACTTTTCACCCCGAAAGGTGATTTATCCGCAATTTTATGTTAACTCTGTCCAGAACTTATACGCCATAAACAGCTCCCGCCTTTCTTCTCAACTAAATCCAATCTAGATTCGTGAGCGGCGAGCTCTTCATCCGTTGCATAAACAACTTTTAATGCCGTTTGAGGCCGGGTAATACGCTGTATTTCAGAAACATTCGCACCGCCAGCAATTTCCCCTTCCATTGAAAAAGTAAGAGAAGTCTGACCGCCGGTCATTATCAAATAGACATCAGCCAATATCTCGGCATCAAGTAACGCCCCATGTAAGGTTCGTTTAGAGTTGTCTATATCATAACGATCACATAACGCATCAAGGTTATTTCTTTTCCCCGGAAACAACCCTCTCGCAAGTTGTAAGCTATCAGTAATCTTGCAAAAATCCGCAGTTGGCGAAATATCACGATTCAGCTTGCCAAACTCATAATCGATAAAGCCGATATCGAAGGGAGCGTTATGGATGATCAATTCAGCGCCGCGAATAAATTCAATAAACTCATCTGCAATATCAGCAAACAGCGGTTTATCCTGCAAAAATTCATCACTGATCCCATGCACTTCAAATGCTTCCGGATCGACCAATCTATCCGGCTGAATATAGACATGAAAATGGCGTCCAGTTAAACGACGGTTAATAACCTCCACAGCCCCAATTTCAATAATTTTGTGCCCTTCATAGTGAACACCTAATTTATTCATACCGGTAGTTTCGGTATCAAGAACAACTTGTCGTGTAATTGCCGTGCTCATAATGCCTTTTTATGTCAGACTTAGGGTTTTGAATTGAATAAGAAGAGTCTACCAGATATGAGCAAGCAGGTAGAAATTTTCACCGATGGATCTTGTCTCGGCAATCCGGGGCCAGGAGGTTACGGTGTGTTATTACGTTATCAACAACACGAAAAAACCCTTAGCGAAGGTTTTTATCGTACAACAAACAACAGAATGGAGCTCATGGCAGCAATTATTGGCCTGGAAACGCTAACTCGCCCTTGCAAAATTGTCTTGACCACCGACAGCCAGTATGTACGTCAAGGCATTACACAATGGATACATAACTGGAAAAAACGCGGCTGGCGTAAAGCAGATAAATCTCCTGTCAGTAATGTCGATTTATGGCAACGGCTTGATCAAGCCATTAACCGCCATGACATTGATTGGCAATGGGTCAAAGGCCACGCCGGACATGATGAAAATGAACGTTGTGATGAATTGGCCCGCGCCGCAGCAAACTTACCAACAGAAACCGACGCTGGATATCTTGAAAATAGAGATTAACCGCGCTTTCGGTAACATTTTGTTACACCAACGGCACTGCCCAATTTAGGTTTTAATAATGTCACTTTTATCTGGTTTAATGTTAATGGCAGTGTACGTTTGCGAGCAATAATCAGACTGACGCAACCTAATACAGACAAGTGCCGATTAACAAAACCCGTTTCATTTCGCCAAGGCAATATTTGAAAACTGTCACGGTACACCACTTCATAATTAAGCAAACTCAACCAATCAAGTTGGCGCATCAGAGAAAACATCCGGCTGCAATAGGGTTGATGACGCCATAATCCCGGTACTAATTTTCCCAAACCAAGCAGACTTAATGAATTAAAACCACTAATAATGAGCCAACCATCATCAATCATCACCCGGTCAACTTCCCGCAAAAGACGATGGGGATCAGCGCTGTAAGCCAGCATATGACTTAGCAAACAAGCATCGACGGACTTTTCTTCAAACGGTAAATGGTAAGGATCAGTAATCACATGCATATTCTTGCCTTCCTTACCCACATTAATTTGATTAAAAATCGGACACTCCTTGCTATCAATTTCAGCGCTCAAATTACCGACTTTCAACAGATGGAAACCAAATATTTTCGGCCACCAGGGTTGTAATTGACGCTCCAAAGCGGCACGGTAATACTCCCCCCAAGGTAAATCAGCCCAAGAAGCCGGGGGATTTATGTTCTGTATTGTATGTGCAGATTTCATGGCTTCTTTTCCTTATAACCCGCTGTTAATAAGAGGTATACAATGGAGCTTATCAGCATTCCTGCCCTTTCGGATAATTACATTTGGTTACTTTGTGACGAAAATAGACATGTTGTAATCGTTGATCCGACAGAATCACAACCTGTTCTTGATACCTTAAAATCCCGCGGCTGGATACCCGATGCAATTTTACTTACCCATCATCATCACGATCATGTTGGCGGCGTTCCTGGAATTATTGATCGATTCCCTGAGCTACCAGTATACGGCCCAAAAGAAACCCAGAGCAAAGGTGCGACGATGATAGTACGTGGCGGCGATAACATCCATTTCGGTCATTTTTCTTTCCAGATCATCGACGTTCCAGGCCATACTCTGGGGCATATTGCTTTTTATCAAGCACCTTACCTCTTTTGTGGGGATACTTTGTTCTCTGGTGGTTGCGGGCGCCTATTTGAAGGAACCGCTGAGCAGATGTACGCATCTCTAAGCAAAATAGCTGAACTGCCCGATGACACACTGATCTGTTGCGCCCATGAATATACCGCTTCTAATATGAAATTCGCTCATGCTGTTTTGCCCAATCATGCTATCAGCGAATATCAGCAAAAAGTAACCAAAATGAGGGAAAACAATCAACCAACAGTACCAACCACATTACAAACCGAGAAAAAAATTAATATTTTCTTAAAATGTGATGATATTGATTTACAAAGGAATATTGGAATTACCCCCAACGCTCAACCGCTTTCCGCCGTTTTCCGTCAACTAAGAAGACAAAAAGATCAATTCTGATTTAGAGAGTTGCTATATCAAGCCAAGATAAGTATTATTGGTCGTCTTTTAAGCAACCATAAAAATTAATTATGAAGACAAAAGCGATTCTGTTCGCATCTGTCTTGCTGGTTGGCTGTCAATCCGGGCCTGATTGGTCGACGACAGCCGGACAACGGGTACAGAATTCGTCTTCAACGAGTCTAAAGACAGGCAAGATAGCAGCAACTGATGATAGCAATCAGTTTGCTGCCTACTGGGGAGAGGGTGATTCTGGCGCTCAGCGTGAGCTGTGGGGATACATCCGTGATGAGTTGAAGATGAAAATCCCTGATAATTACAGGGTTCGTGAACAACGAAATTATTACCTAAAAAACAAGAGCTATCTCCACGATGTAACTTTACGGGCTGAACCGTATATGTACTGGATAGTCAGGCAGATCAAGCAACGCGACATGCCGATGGAACTGGTACTGGTACCCATAGTGGAGAGTGCTTTTAACCCGCATGCTACCTCACGCGCTAAGGCGGCCGGGCTGTGGCAAATTGTCCCGGATACAGGGCGCAATTACGGCCTTACTCAGGATAAATGGTACGACGCACGCCGAGATGTTGCCGCATCAACAACTGCTGCCCTGAATCTGTTACAACGCCTGAATAAAATGTTCAACGGCGACTGGTTATTGACTATTGCTGCTTATAACAGCGGCGAAGGCCGTGTTATGCGCGCAATAAAAGAAAACCAGATAAAAGGTAAGCCAACCGATTTCTGGTCATTATCACTACCACGGGAGACTACGCTCTATGTGCCTAAAGTTCTGGCGCTCAGTGATGTCATCCGCAACAGCGATAAATATGGCATTACGCTGCCAAAATCCAATAACCAGCGAGCACTTGCTCAAGTTGATGTCGGTCAACAAATCACACTGTCTCAAGCCGCAGAACTGGCGGGTATGTCTCTAACTTCAATTAAAGCCTATAACCCTGGCTATAAGCGAGGAATGACATCGCCTAACGGTCCACATTACATCATGCTGCCAAAGGCAAAAGTTGACCAGTTTAAAAACTCGCTGGCAAATAAAACAGTTCTGAGCAATATTCGTCAAGAAGTTGCTAAAAACAACCGCCGATTGAGTAAACAAAGCCAATATAAAGTGCGTTCAGGCGATACATTATCCGCTATTGCAAAGCGGTTTAATATTTCCATCCGCGAATTACAACACATGAATAATCTGAAAACTGCCAGATTATTAAAAATTGGACAAATATTGAGGGTAAATAGTGACAATGCCATTATTTACCGTGTACGCCAAGGCGATTCAATTGCCAGTATTGCTAAACGTCACGGTATCAACATTAAGGATTTAATGAACTGGAACGATGGCATAAAAACAACAGATATAAAACCAGGAATTGAGTTAACGCTTTATATCAATGAATTTTCTGATGAAGCTTAAAAATTTTTCTATTGAGTATTGTTGAAACAAGATAATAGATGGTTCTATCTTAGGGCCATCTATTCATGTTTAGTGGAATCACCCTTAGCTTATTATTTTCGAAATAAAACGAATCGATAAACATCACAAGAGAATAATATAATCACGATAAAATATTAATTACTAGATTTAATTAAAAATATCATTGATGAATTATCACATTTAACAATGAATAATAAAAGCAATAAAACCAACCAAGCAATTTATAAAATATTAATATTAACAATAGATTAAAAAACATGATTCTATTATGCCCCTTCATATCCCCATTATTTCTCATATATAAACCATCAAATTCTTGTAATATTCAAAAAGTCAGCTAGGATAGTTAACTATCAATATCAATTACTTTGCCGAATAGTTACTTAGCGTTTTAACAAATAAACTTGTCAATATAATTACCCAGACTTTAATATAACGAAAAAATATATTAATACACTATAATAAACAATATAAAAATAAGCACCACATATAATATTGGCAATATACATTTCCGAGATACAAAAGAATAAACAAAAGTTCTTTTACCACATCTAAGGACGATCATTATGACAACATCCTCAACAATGCGAACTCCGGTGAAACTACCACCAATGCCATCGGAAAACGAAGTCTCAAAAACATATAAATCAGCAGATATGGCGCGTTCCTATCTAGAGGGAGATAATCTCATTTTTACTGACAACGATGGTTTTGACCGAGCACTCCGAGATGGTTTTTTCCTCCTGAAAGCACCACCATATATGGATTTTGAATATGGCGATCGATTTGCACACCACTTCTTTGAACCCGCCGCAGAAGGTGACCTTCGACCCTATACAGGATTTAAATCATGTACTTTTTCCAATGGTTACGAAGGTTATTTCGATAGAGAACATGATCAATGGGAACAATTTCGCCTCGAACGGGAACACTGGAACCTCATGCCGTCAGAGATCACGACACTAGGTCACCATATGGCACACGTCGGTATATGTGTACTACGCTCTGTGTTAACTTATGTTGGCATTCCTCGTCGTGACTGGGAACTCGTCACCGATGGTGTTTCAGAGGGGCGAGGAAACCAGATGTTATCGTTTAACCACTTCCGCTCAGAGAAAGCCACCCGAGGCTCTAAATTCCATCGGGATTTAGGATGGGTAACCATCCTAAGATCGACTGAACGTGGCCTACTGGCTTACATAAATGATGAGCTTTTGGCTATTGATCCTGTCCCGGGACACCTGATTATTAACTTTGGTAGTTCGATCGAAGTGCTGACAGAAAATTTAATGCCGAATGTTCGGGCTAATGTGCATGGCGTTGCTCGTACCGAACGCAATGGGCAGCGCAATAGAATGTCATATGTCATGTACTTAGTCAGCAGTCTGGCTGGCAATATCTACAAATATGGCCCCAACGGCCCACTCAAAGTTCAATCCGTCGAAGAATTTATTGCCCAAGAGATCGATCGGACATACGGTGATGATAATGACGCTTTGTAGATATTTTCTGCATGATAAATTTGGTGTAATGACGCCTCAGCACCATCGGCCTTAACCAAATCTGCGACAGCAGGTACAGCGCCACACTGCTGTCGATGAAACCGCAAGACTTAGCCCCCGGCATTCGCTTTATCTCTACTGAACTTGAAATCTGCCGGCAACTTACCGCGGAATGTCCGAAGACGCTCCAGCAACACCTCAGATCTAGGCTTCTCACACACCGCGAAGGTACGCGGATCATCCACGGCAATCTCAATATCATCACCTTCACGCAATGCCAGAATTTCAACTAAGCTAGCCGACGGACTGTTACCCCATTTTGCTATTTTCATGATATTACCTCCTTTAAATATACATTTTTACTGTATAGCCATTCTTGCAAAATACAAGCTTAACCAAATGCACCTCGCTCGAATAATGGTATTCAATCTGCAATACCGTGTGACTGCCATAAAAACAATCTTGCCGAAAAAGAAGAGGTCAATGGAGTTTGAGAACCTATATTTACTCGAAAGAATTTAATAATAATTGCTATTGCCGGAATTAAATTTTCTAAAATTGTGTTTTTTATTCACTGGGTTACTACGATAGTAAAAGGATAAAACCGTATCATGACGTGGATTTACGATTTATTAAAATAACCACAATTATGGTTAAAAAAATACCGATAAATGTTGTAAAAAAAACGATGCTTATGGAAAAAAAATAGGATATTGTGGAACCTATCAAAGGGCCAATAAACATGGAAAGACCAACAGAAATTGACGTTAAGCCAAATATTTTAGCCGAGTTATCATTAGTTGCAAATTTCTGCATATAAATGGTAACAATAATATTATTCATAGACGATCCTACTCCTATTATTATCATTGCTAAAAATATAAAAAACAAATTAATTTTATCAGGAGATAAATCGTTAAATTGATTTGTTACTCCTATTAAAAGATACCCCACTCCCCACAAAAAGAATGAAAATAATATAATATTTAAAGATATGTTAATCTTATACTTTCCAAATACTAAACCAATTAAAACACCTGAAACACCTGAAAGGCACACAGCAAAACTATAATGGCTTCCATTTAGTCCCTGTTCCATAAAGCTAAGAGCTATTAAGCTATCTGATAGATAGCCAAAACAAGTTAAAGTAGAAATAACAACAAATGGAAACAATATTTTATTATCTTTCATTATATTGAAGTAATTAATGAGTGATATCTTGTTTTTCTTACGGTTAGCATTAATCAATGGTTCTGAAACAAAAATATATAAGACTGCTGAAATAAAATAAAGCATTGATATTAAAATAAGAGTCTGTTTTATTGAGTAATAGATAAGAATAAAACCTAAAAATAATGGAGCCGCCATTTTGTATATTTGAAATAAAACCTGCCAATAACTAAATTTCTTTTCAAACTGGTTGGTTGATATGTTTTTTAATATTATAAAATTAGAAGGTCCTAGAAATAAACGAAGGATGTTTTTAATAAAAGAATAAAGAATATATATATTAATGTCATCAATGTTGTATTGAAATGTGGTAATAACACCGCAAAGTAACGAAATGATAATAATACATTTTTTTGGTTTTATATTTTCATCTACAAATGACGAAACATAGGGCGTTAAAAATAGTAACGATGCAGCATATGAAATTGTATATAAAGATGAGTATATCGCTCCACCATTCCAATGATATGTGATTAGTGTGAATGATATTATCATCTCCAAATACAAGGTGAAAGAATTTCCTGATGAGGCTAATATTAATTTGCGAAATTCTTTATCCATTATTTTTCTCCAACTAAAATAGACTTAATAAATATAGTACTTACAGTAATTGCATCTTTCTTAGTATTTCCCCCTGAATAATATCCACTGTTAATTTAATGACTGCATCTTTAGTTAAAGTGTCAGTATCAATAATCTTCCAAGTGTCATCATAAAATGTCTGGTATTGATTAAAAACGTGTTTTTGATACTCTATAAAATCATATTTTTCATTTATCTCTAACTTTCCAGATTCACTAGGCTTTAATATTTTTTTCCTTTTTTCAGCAATGCCTGGAGGAACATCAAGATATATAACCATATCCGGCTTTGTATTTATAGATAGAACCGAATCACTTAATTCTGCTAATTCCGTGGATTTAAGTAAGAACCTTGCTAAATATTTATAATACCAACTATCACATATAATATTTGGATGAAAAAATCAAACCATTATCATAATTCAACGCTTCATCATTAGTTAGTGGTCTAAATGCTTGTACAGTTATCATATTCACTTTATCCTCATCTAAGATTTTTTTTAACAAATACACCGGGTTAAAATTTAATCCAGCGTTGTAATACTAACAGTTTTTATTATTTCAGCTATATAATAGTTAATATATTTGTGAATTCCATCACAACTAAAAATATAACCCATTGAAAAAATTGTAAATTATTTGTTATTTTTTGTGATAAAAATTGTATTAAGCTTGGTATGCTTTCCAATAGGTTTATTTGATATAATTATTTGAATTTATTGTTATTATTATTTTGGTCATGTATTCAATGCGGTGATCATCATATAAAATTCTGTCATTTATTAGAGAATTCTTGATGATCAAAGTTGACGTGAAATACCCGTTTTGTCAGCAGACCTCATCTGTGAAAAAACATGGGTATAGCATCAGCGGTAATCATTCCAACAGTATTTGCCTTGATAGCTGATGAATTCCTATAATCTTCAAGCCGGAGCGATAGGTGTCGTTATATTCGGAATGATTTTTGGTGTTGCATTCGGTCCAGCTTTAGCCGGGATAGGATACTGACAGATTTAATAAATTGACAATATTAGATTTTTGGCTGACGCGTTCGGCAAATCTTTCTCTATGAATCTTCGCCCTCTGGCTTTATTTCCCCACCATATATTTGATGGGGATATTGAATAGTTATTATATCCAGAGGGATATGAGTAAATTTTCAGTTACAACCAGAATAACCAAGCAAATAGAGAGATGATCGCAATACAGGCAATATTCAGCACCATACCCACTCTGACCATTTCTGTCTGTTTAATATGACCGGAACTGAAAACAATTGCATTAGGCGGTGTGGCAACCGGCAACATAAAGGCACAGGATGCCCCGAAACCGATAATTAGCGTCAGCGTCATTACCGGCATACCCAATGCTTCCGCAACGGTTGCGAATATTGGTACTAGCAAAGCTGCGCTAGCTGTATTACTGGTAAATTCAGTCAGGAAGATAATAAATGCCGCGACCGCAACAATAATCACAAACCAGTGGCTTGCGCCAAAAGTAGCAGCCATACCATTCGCCATGATTTCACTAGCGCCTGAGTTTTTCAAAATAGCGCTTAAAGTCAAACCACCGCCAAACAGTATCAACACACCCCACTCGGTATTATTTTGAATCTGGGACCAACTCGCCACCCCCGTTATACCAATCAAAATGGCAGCACCGATAGCAATAATGGTATCCAGATCTTTCACACCCCCTAAGGCAGAACTGATAACCGAACTAAAGATCCAGCAAAATACAGTTAATAGGAAGATCAGCATGGTCATCAGACGTTTGCCAGTCCAATCCTGTTTTTCCAGCTTCATGTCGAATTTATGATTCAAATTCGGGCGCAGCATCAGATACATAACACCCATCATCATTGGCATCAAAATAACAACCAGAGGAATACCAAATTTCATCCAATTGAAGAAATCAATACCCAGTTGAGCCGCTGCAATCGCGTTTGGCGGGCTTCCCACCAAAGTACCTAAGCCACCGATACTTGCACTATAAGCCACCCCCAGCAGCACAAATACAAACGTATGACGCTCAGAACGCACATCCAAATTGGACAAAATACCCAATACTAATGGCAACATCATCGCGGCAGTCGCAGTGTTACTTATCCACATGGAAAGGCCAGCCGTCACACCAAACAACAACACCACCGCTACAGACAAACGTCCACGGGCAATCATCAGCAGACGGTTAGCAATCAGTCTGTCCAGTCCTTGGATATGAAGTGCGGTTGCCAGAGCAAAACCACCAAAAAACAGGAAGATGATGGGATTAGCAAAAGATTTCAGCGCGTCTCCCGTATTCATCAATCCCATACCAACTGCCAGCATTGGAATACATAATGCAGTAATTGTGACGTGGATAGCTTCGGTAAGCCACAGCACACCAACAAATACCATTAGGGCTAAACCCGCATTAGCCTTTTCACCAAACGGTAATGTATTAAGTAAAATAAATAGTAATACAACATCAGCAACCAGAATAATTAAGCCTTTTTTATTAGAAAAATTTAGCTTCATGGCTGGTGTTAAAGATTCAGAAGCATCCATGGTGACTCCATTAGCGCCGGTGATATCTGATCCACCATTGCTACAATTGTTAAAAAATACAAGGCGTGTGAATATAAGGAGTCTTCTCCAAGAAGCAAATGTTGTTTTTTGAATTTTGGGATCTAAAGCGCGAGAACTAGCCAATTAAATCATAACAGACGGTATTTTATACAAATTTTCGTTGTTATATCACATTATTACATCTTTATAGGTATAGAAAAGCGCTACGTTTTATGTAAGTTTTCGGACATAAAAAATAGATGAATTCTCTCCTTCCCGAACTACCGACAAACCAATTTTTTCTCATCTTTCACTGATAACTTTATGAGGGGAAAGCTTTATTACTTGAATAAGTAAAAGTTTATATAGTCATTTACTTTCAGATAGCACGAAAAACGATAGTTCACATGATCTAACCTGAACGAGTCAGGTCCTACGGCGTAAATTCTCTCAAATTCCATCCAGCGTATTTCATATTGAAATATTTCATTAATAACATAATCAACAAGGAAAATTTTACACAATATAAAATATTGGCATATTGAAGATATTCACCCTTTGTAGAATTATCCGCACCAAATAGGTGCCCCAAAACTCATAAATATAATTATCCATTATGTCGTAAAAGTGATAGCTTTATATGGAAATTTTTACAGTTTAATCATGATGGATGAAATTATGAAAGATAACACGATGAGTTTCTCTGTAAATAAAGATCTGGATGTTCATTCAAAAAGCTTTGATGCCTTCATATCATACATGGAGAACAGCAATGATCTTTGGATTATAAAAGACAACGAATCTCGATTCGTCTATGCGAATGATGTTGCTCTTTATTACAGCGACCTTCCTAAAGGTTTTAACATAGAAGGCAGACTTGATAGTGAATGTCCAGCACCGTGGGCTGAGTTTGCAGATATTATACAAGCCAATGATAGAAACGTAATGATGAGTCAAAAGACCATTCCAGTACTAAACACTTTCATCTATGGCGGGAGAGAGAAAATGATCCAGCCATTTTTAGCCGAGCTTACACCGCTAATGAAGGATGGAAAATGCATTGGGGTTGTGGGACACGGTAGAAAACTTGAAATTTATTCCATGTACCACTTTGAAAACAACAGACATCCTGATTCATTAACTTTTGGCAAACCAACTGATTTATTTACCGACAGAGAGTTCGATATAGTATTTTTTGCTTTGCAATCGCTAAGCGCTAAAGATATAGCTAAAAAATTAGGTATCACATATAGAACGGTACAAAGCAGGCTGCATATCATTTACCAAAAAATAGGGATAAATTCATTAACCCAGTTAAAAGAATATTGCCGGGGTAAGGGGTACGATAATTATGCGCCTACCCGATTTATTAACCCTAATCCCTATATACCTCTGGCATAACAATGCACAACATTTCTGTCGTCACTATGCCATTAAGGTTCTGCCTAACAGAACCTTATGCTCCAACCAAAACTCGCTTAACAACGCGAAAAGCAGTTTTGTGGGATACCTAACATGGAGGTTATCGCGGTTTTACAGTTCAATCATAATGGGTGAAATTATGAAAGATAACACGATGAGTTTCTCTGTAAATAAAGATCTGGATGTTCATTCAAAAAGTTTTGATGCTTTCATATCATATATGGAAAATAGCAATGATTTTTGGGTTATAAAAGACAACGAATCTCGATTCGTCTATGCCAATGATACTATGATTTATTACAGCGGTCTTCCTAAAGGTTTTAATATAGAAGGGAGGCTTGATGGTGAGTGTCCAGCACCGTGGTCTGAGTTTGAGGATATTATACAAGCTAATGATAAAAACGTAAGGACAAGTCAAAAAACCATTCCGGTATTAAATACCTTCACTTATGGCGGGAAAGAAAAAATAATCCAGCCGTTTCTAGTTGACATTACACCGCTAATGAAGGATGGAAAATGCATTGGGATTGTGGGGCACGGTAAAAAACTTGAAATTTATTCCATGTATCATTTTGAAAACAACATTCATCCAGAGTCATTAACTTTTGGCACACCAACTGATTTATTTACCGACAGAGAGTTCGATATAGTATTTTTTGCGTTGCAATCGCTAAGCGCCAAAGACATAGCTAGAAAATTAGGTATCACATATAGAACTGTACAGAGCAGGCTACATGTCATTTACCAGAAAATAGGGATAAATTCATTAAGCCAGTTAAAAGAATATTGCCGGGGTAAGGGATATAATAACTATGCTCCTACCCGATTTATTAACCCTAATCCCTATATACCTCTGGCATAACAATGTGTCGTCACTATGCCATTAGGGCTCTGTCTAACAGAGCCTTATATTCCGACCAAAACTCGCTTAACAACGCGAAAAGCAGTTTTGTGAGATACCTCACATGGACGTTATCACGGTTTTACAGTTCAATCGTAATGGGTGAAATTATGAAAGATAACACGATGAGTTTCTCTATAAACAAAGATCTGGATGTTAATTCGAAAAGTTTTGATGCTTTCATATCATATATGGAAAACAGCAACGATGTTTGGGTTATAAAAGACAACGAATCTCGATTCATCTATGCCAATGATACTATGATTTATTACAGCGGTCTTCCTAAAGGTTTTAATATAGAAGGCAGGCTTGATGGTGAGTGTCCGGCACCGTGGTCCGAGTTTGCAGATATTATACAAGCTAATGATAACAATGTCATGACGAGTCAAAAGACCATTCGGGTACTACACACCTTCACTTATGTCGGAAGAGAAAAAATAATCCAACCATTTCTGGTCAATGTTACTCCTCTAATGAAGGATGGAAAATGCATTGGGATTGTGTCGCACGGTAAAAAACTTCAAATTTATTCCATGTATCATTTTGAAAACAACATTCATCCAGAGTCATTAACTTTTGGCAAACCAACTGATTTATTTACCGACAGAGAGTTCGATATAGTATTTTTTGCTTTGCAATCGCTAAACGCTAAAGATATAGCGAGAAAATTAGGTATTTCATATAGAACGGTACAAAGCAGGCTACATATCATTTATCAGAAAATAGGGATAAATTCATTAAGCCAGTTAAAAGAATATTGCAGGGGTAAAGGGTATGATAACTACGCCCCGACCCAATTTATTAATCCTAATCCCTATATAACTCTGGCATAACGATGAGCTTCACATGGAGGTTATTACAGTTTTACAGTTTTACAGTTTTACAGTTTTACAGTTTTACAGTTTTACAGTTTTACAGTTTTACAGTTTTACAGTTTTACAGTTTTACAGTTTTACAGTTCAATTATGATAGGTGAAATTATGAAAGATAACACGATGAGTTTCTCTGTAAACAAAGATCTGGATGTTTATTCAAAAAGCTTTGATGCCTTCATATCATACATGGAGAATTGTAATGAGTTCTGGTATATAAAAGATAAAGAATCGAGATTTATCTATATGAATGATTATGGAATTCATCATAGCGGATTACCCAAAGGGTTTAATGTTGAAGGTAAACTGGATAGTGAGTGTCCGGTTTATTGGTCTGAGGTTGCTGATATCATTCAATCTAATGACCGCAGAGTGATGGAGGAAAAAAAAGTCATTCCTACTTTAATTACATTTATGTATGGCGGCAGGGATAAAATTATTCAACCATTTATGGCGGATGTCACGCCTTTAATGAAAAACGGAGAGTCGATTGGCGTAGTAGGCAGAGCTAGAAAGCTAGAAGTTTTTTCAATGTATCATATAGAAACTAATAAACCTCCTGAATCATTATCATTTGGCAACCCAACTGAGATTTTTACAGATAGAGAGTTCGATATAGTATTTTTCGCGTTGCAATCATTAAGTGCTAAAGATATAGCGAGAAAATTAGGTATCACATATAGAACGGTACAAAGCAGGCTACATATCATTTATCAGAAAATAGGGATAAACTCATTAAGCCAGTTAAAAGAATATTGCAGAGATAAAAGATATAATAACTATGCGCCTACCCGATTTATTAACCTTAATCCCTATATACCTCTGGCATAATAATGCACAACATTGCTGTCGTCACTATGCAATTAGGGTTCTGTCTAACAGAACCTTAATGATCCGACCAAAACCCGCTTAACAGCGTGAAGGGCGGTTTTGTGAGATACTTCACATGAAAGATATCACAGTTTTACTGTTCAATTATGATAGGTGAAATTATGAAAGATAAAAGTATGAATTTCTCTGTAAATAAAGATCTGGATATTCATTCAGAAAACTTTGATGCTTTCGTATCATACATGGAAAATAGCAACGATTTTTGGGCTATAAAAGACAACGAATCTCGATTCGTCTATGCAAATGATATTATGATTTATTACAGCGGCCTTCCTAAGGGTTTTAATATAGAAGGGCGGCTTGATGGTGAATGTCCAGCACCGTGGGCTGAATTTGAAGATATTATACAAGCTAATGAAAAAAACGTAAGGATTAGTCAAAAAACCATTCCGGTATTAAACACTTTAACTTATGGTGGGAGAGAAAAAATAACCCAACCATTTCTGGTCAATGTTACACCGCTAATGAAAGACGGAAAATGCCTTGGAATTGTAGCACATGGCAAAAAAATTGAAATTTATTCCATGTATCATTTTGAAAACAACATTCATCCTGACTCATTAACTTTTGGCACACCAACTGATTTATTTACTGATAGAGAGTTCGATATAGTATTTTTTGCTCTGCAATCGCTAAGCGCCAAAGACATAGCTAGAAAATTAGGTATCACATATAGAACTGTACAGAGCAGGCTACATGTCATTTACCAGAAAATAGGGATAAATTCATTAAGCCAGTTAAAAGAATATTGCAGGGGTAAGGGATACGATAATTATGCGCCTACCCGATTTATTAACCCTAATCCCTATATACCTCTGGCATAACAATGCACAGCATCTCGCGGGTTCTGCCTAACAGAACCCGACACGTAGAAGATCCTCTACGCTTCTGTAATCGATTTTCGTACCTTAACAAGTAAGGCATTTTGACTCTCATCACTCCGTATATCAAATTTTCTCATTCCGAACCCCGATCTTCGACATACTTTAATTATCGGTTGAATACTCATGGATTAGATATATTCAATATAAAACATCCATGAAATCATAAAATATATGAAGGAGCTCCATAAATAATACAACAAGTTAAACAGTTGATACGGAAAAATTAATTATGACAAACATCAAAGCAAAGTATTAATAACGTTACTTTAATTCAACGATCATACCTAAAGCTTTCCAAAAAACACAAGAAAAGCTTCAGGTATTTAATCTCTTCTCATTGAATTTTTTTCGAGAAGTCTATTTTAATTTATTTAGAATATCTGCTTGGCCATATTTCGAAAGGCTCACAATCTAAAGCAGTAGCAATAAGTTGTTCACCCTTAGGCCACGGACGGTGCAAAGCATTTGATAAAGTGGATGATGCAAGCCCCGCACCTCTTGAAATAGCAGATAACGACGTTCCCCGTTTTTTAAGTCCGGCAATAATATCCGCTGGGTGCCAGTCGTTTTTTACAATCATTCCTTCCTCTCCTTTCAGCTTGGTTATTCAAGGTGCTATATTCATACTCTCTTCAAATTAATATTTTTATATTGTTACAGCTTTTCCCTGAGTCCGCACTGGTGCGGAATATTTAAAAATAGCTGCACTAAGACGTAAACCCTCGTTAAGTACAGCCAAATATTCTCCGAATAGGAACATGTCATGCCTAACGATTAAAGAGTCATAAATGAGCTTTAATTGTTAAGCAATGTTCTTTTCTGGATACTAGAATATTTAAAAAGTTTAGTTGTTTTGGGAAATGTTGGAAGCCGCATTAAATACATTAGCGAATGTCCTAAAAAAGCGCTTCAATTACGAGGAATGACGCCAATTAAATACTTTAATAGTCATCGAAAAATTGCTTACGCAACAGCAAATCAGCCAGTCGATAATTATCGACTGGCTGAATGACAGTTAACGTGCTTCATTCTGTGCCGTCAACCTGTCCTTAATACGATAAAACCACCGCCCTCCCAACAACGCCACCACAAGTTCAAGAGCAGCTATTGCAGCTAGAGTTAGGATAAACAAGGTCTTACCGGCGCCAACTAATATCCATCCGCCTAGCGCTGGAAATCCAAATATCCCCACAAAGTAGGCGACAACAAACCAGGTGAGGGCAGCATGACGATTCTCAAGCGCAGAGTCGTTTACTGCCCATGTTTGAATAACGGGATACACCAATCCATACCCTATCCCCGTTAACATGGCCGCCGCAATCTGGAACATAGGATTAACGGGTATGCCTAACAGGGCCAGAATACCCATGATTAAGAATAACATCAACGCGGTAACTAACGGGATACGGGGCATCGTCGATAAATGACGGGCCAACAAAAGCCGCGCTACAACCACGGTCGCTGCATGTACAGCAAAGAATGTACTTGCATTTGCTCGAGTCCCTTCAACCAGCGAACTCTGAAACGACATCATTCCGGAGAATACACAGCCTCCCAAGCCCACCATCACAATGGGACGGATCGCACTACTGGCAGCAATCTTGGTTATCTTTTTCACCCAAGGTCTCAGTGATAACTCCCGTTGACCATGCGGTTCCTTGATCCCAAAGGTCGCCAGAAGTAGTGAGGCGAAGATGCCAATAACACCAACAAAGAGAAATGTTATGCGGATGGGTACTCCTGCCTGTTCAACCGCGGCGGCGAGGAGGATGGGACTGCCGCAAATCCCAGCCATTTGAAACGCGCTGAAACGAGTAAACCAGTGCCCCCTGTCAGCATCAGTGACACGCTCCGACAATGCCATAGGCCCACTGATGTAGAACATTCCCCAACCGAGTCCAATCAAGAATGCCGCGATACGCGGGATGTAACTCAGTTCACCGCTGAAACCGCCTAAAAGAAGATAACCACAAGACATCGCCAATGCCGCGAGGGCTGCAAGGCTTGACGCTTCCAGTTGCCCGGCAAACCATCCCACCAAAGGAACGCCAATCAGGGTACCGACCAAGGCCACGCTAAGGGTCGTCCCAGTATCAATGTCACTCCCCCCTTGTGACCGAAAATACGCGGAAATAAGAAAGGTGGCGCCATATCCCCCCGCAGTGAATAGGGTTCCGAACAGGAGAAAAAGTGCCGACATTGTTCGCATGAGTCAAACTCCATCTTAATTATTACAAGACGCCGAATGGCTTTGGCGCCATCGACCTCAGTTTATTCACCGCTTTTTGTAGACGGAGACAAACATACCGTATCTCGTCCTCATTATTAAATCTGCCCAGTCCGAAGCGCACACTGGCTTGAGCCTGAGCATCACTGAGCCCTATTGCCTTCAGTACATGTGACGGAGCTCTGTTAGCGGATGTGCATGCAGACCCAGAAGACAACGCAACCTCGGAAAGCTCCAGCAAAAGCGAGTCAGCATCCAAACCGTTAAAGGAGACATTTAACAGACCGGGAAGGCATTCGGTAAGATGGCCGTTTATCCGAACATCAGCTACATTCTCGATAATATACAATCGAAGCAAATCCCGTAAATAACGTAACCTCATCGACTCATCAGGCAAGTTTTTAACAGACAGTTCGACGGCACGCCCGAAGCCTACTATCCCCGGGACGTTAAGAGTTCCAGAGCGTAAGCCTCGCTCATGTCCCCCTCCAACAATAAGAGGAGCAAGTGTTATATTCTTATTGCGTGAATCAATATAAAGTGCGCCGATTCCCTTTGGTCCATATATTTTGTGCGCTGAAAATGAGGCAAGGCTTATATTCATGCGTTGTACATCAAATTTTATTTTGCCGAGCGCTTGCGTGGCATCTGTATGAAAAGGAATATCACGTTCTTTACAGATCGCGCCTATCTCTTCAATTTTTTGTATTGAACCAATCTCGTTGTTAGCGGCCATAATCGAAACGAGATAGGTATCATCTCTTATTGCTCGAGATATTAAGTCTGGGGATACGATGCCGTCGCTTTGCGGCGGTAAATAGGTTACCTCGGTTCCCATTGATTCGAGCCTACTACAACAATCAAGAACCGCCTTATGCTCAATTGTCGATGTGATGACATGCCCTTTTTTGCCCCGACGTTGAAGGCCCATGATTGCAAGATTGTTCGACTCGGTGGAGCCAGACGTGAATATAATATCGGAATGACTCATCGCATTTATCGATGTTGATATCATTTTTCTTGCATTATCAACAGCTTCCATCGCTTTCCACCCAAATACATGGTTATTACTGGCAGCATTTCCATAAGCGCAGGTAAAATAGGGCATCATAGTTTGAAGCACATCGGGATCTAATGGCGTTGTAGCATTGTTATCCAAATATATCGGCCGAGTTAAGTTGTACATAATTTTCCCCCTTAACAAACAAAGATGAAATTATTTTTTTATTATCTTGACTATTATCTGCTAGGCAGTAACTACATCGCCTTTACTCACCTCCCCTTCTTCATTAACCAGATTAAGACGAATGGCAGTTGAAACACCGAGCATATGGCTGAGTTGTAGCCCACGCACATATGCCAAAGCTCTCGACCAAGCGCAATCCTCAAAGAACACCTCCAGAATAGCGTCTGAACCTTTGTGATCACCTGCGGCTTTCTCAAAATATTCCTTCGTAATTGCCGCACAGGTGAGTTTCTGAGTCGGCTCTTCGTAAGAAGCATCTGATGTCAGCGGTTTGCCGTCAGCGAGGTTTTTGGACACCATCCTCCGTGTGATGATTTCGGGTATTTCTCCAGAGTCTAAGATGTGGACAAGGTGCTGCCTGGCTGAATCTTCGTGAATAACACGTATTTCGCTGAGCGGAATCTGATATTTTTCTGTTACGGGCGAGAAGATATTCCTGATCGAGGCGTGGAGATGACTCAAACGGGGGTTCCGTTTTTGAGAATTGGTGAGGTTCTCTATCAGGAACTGGAGGCGGAATATCCCATGATGATCGAATGCCACGGATATCCTCGGTAATTGACCACATTCATCTTGGCTTCGCTTGGCAAACATCAAAGCAGCCTCAAAGGCTTTCAACTGAGCCTCGACAACTATCTCACTATCCTTATTAAGATAAACTCGAGAATTCCCTGCCAGTATGCTTACGTTAGTTTCTCGCTGATTCATTTTCATCAATATCCTTTTCCATGATGGATCGTATGTATAAGGATGCCCGAAGCATCCATTAATTTTTGGAGCAAAGGGAGTTCTTAAAGAGTGATTGATATAACGTATGGAAGATAAGGAGATCTTTATAATTTCACGTACGCTGAATACCGTTTTCTCTTGCGATCTCGGTTATAAAACAAGTATGTCTGATATTAGGCAAGGGTATAATTCCCATAAAAGAAGTTGGATAAAGGTTAGCGTATCTTTTTTATCAAAAAATAGATCTTCGTCTTGTTTAAACATTTTTTCTTTTTGACCTTGCAGCCGAGGCTCTGAGCCCGGCCATCGGACATCATTTAGCTCTCAGCTTACCGGGTAATTCTGTCACACCAATACAAGGCTCTAGTTGCCAAGTATGGATATGTCCGAACTGTTGTTGAGACAGCTAACTAAAATCCGTTATATCAAGGTAAATCTTCTCAGCAACATTAAAGGGGGGATTCTCGCTATTAAGCCATCGGCGAAAAGTTTCATATGTGAAAACATGGCTGCACCGACCGACGGCCTCAGGAAAACTCAAAAATTGACGTTGTAGAAGTTATCAGGCTATTACCCTTATGAAGGAGGGTTTTAGCCTTTCATTTGGAAGAATAAAATTATTTCAGGTTTGTCATGCTCAAACATCAACCTATTACACACAGCTCAACTTAATTTTTTCTCTTCGAATCACAGCTAGCTCTCCGCTCAACAAACATATTTAAAAATCCATCAGTTATCCTCTTACTATCCGAATAAATCAGCATGGCTACCAACTCGATACAAGATCAATTCAGTGTCCGTACGTCGATAAATCAGTAGTAAATCCGGTGCTCCATGACACTCCAAATAACCAATATAGTTACCATTCAGGCGGTGTTCTTTATACTTCGGTGGTAATGGCTGGCCGGTTTGCAAAAGCGCAAGGGTTTTCATAATGATTTCTTGCGCTTTTTTATTGTTGACGTACTTTTTGGCATCCCTTTTAAATCGGCTCTGATAAACGAAAATCAACACTGTTACCAGCCTAAATCACTTTTTAATTCATCAAGCGTGTTGGCACGGTGAACACCTATCCCGTTCTCTAGATCATGAATTGCCTGTAACGTCTCGCTATTCGGTTGCAGCAACCCATCCGGTAGCCGACCTTCTGCGGCTAATCGATTAATAACCATACGTATAACGGTAGATAAATCGAGCCCAAGTGCTTTGGCATTTGCCATTGCCGCCGCTTTGCAGGCTGGTGACACCCTGGCTCTGACAACAGTATCAGTCATAGTAAATGCTCCCCTGTGTGTTTGATTAGAACACCGTAGCCTTTTTGTAGCCACACGTCAAAAGATTATAAATATGACTTGGTAGCCAATTATCTGAGGAGGGTTTTACCCCTCCTGTTTAATTCTAATACTTAATTAATTACCTATTAAGACTGACCTTTTACTTCTTTCAGGCCATAGAAAGGAGCGCGGTTACCCAAAGCTTCTTCAATACGGATCAACTGGTTATATTTAGCAACGCGATCAGAACGGCTCATAGAACCGGTTTTGATTTGACCTGCGGCAGTACCTACGGCCAGATCAGCAATAGTCGCATCTTCAGTTTCACCAGAACGATGAGAGATTACCGCCGTGTAACCTGCGTCTTTTGCCATTTTAATCGCGGCCAGTGTTTCCGTCAGAGAACCAATCTGGTTGAATTTAATCAGAATGGAGTTAGCAATGCCTTTCTCAATACCTTCTTTCAGAATCTTAGTATTGGTAACAAACAGGTCGTCTCCAACCAATTGGATTTTCTCGCCCAATACTTTTGTCTGGTAAGCAAAACCTTCCCAGTCAGATTCATTCAATCCATCTTCGATAGAAACAATCGGGTACTTTCTGGTCAAATCTTCCAGGTAGTGAGTGAACTCTTGAGAGGTGAAAGTTTTACCTTCGCCTTTCAGCTCGTAGTTACCCGTTTCTGAGTTGTAGAATTCAGAAGCGGCACAATCCATAGCCAAAGTGACATCTTTGCCCAAAACATAACCGGCTTGTTCTATCGCTTCTTTGATAGCAGCCAGTGCAGCCGCGTTAGATTCCAAGTTAGGCGCATAGCCCCCTTCGTCACCAACCGCAGTGCTCATGCCTTTCGCTTTCAGAACCTTAGCCAAGCTATGGAAAACTTCAGAGCCAATACGAACCGCCTCTTTCAGCGTTTTTGCACCAACCGGCTGAATCATAAACTCCTGAATATCAACGTTGTTATCCGCATGCTCGCCGCCATTGATGATGTTCATCATCGGCAACGGCATAGAGAATTTACCCGGAGTGCCATTCAATTCAGCAATGTGCTCGTACAACGGCATGCCTTTCGCTGCTGCTGCTGCTTTAGCGTTAGCCAGAGAAACCGCCAGAATCGCGTTAGCACCGAATTGGGATTTATTTTCAGTACCATCCAGGTCGATCATGATTCTGTCGATGTTAGCCTGATCTTTAGCATCCTGACCGATAACTGCCTGTGCAATCGGGCCATTTACTGCATCAACAGCTTTCAATACACCTTTACCCATAAAACGGGATTTGTCACCGTCACGCAGTTCCAACGCTTCGCGAGAACCGGTAGATGCGCCAGAGGGCGCAGCCGCTAAACCCACAAATCCCCCTTCCAGATGCACTTCTGCCTCTACGGTTGGGTTACCACGGGAGTCAATGATTTCACGACCGATCACTTTAACGATTTTGGACATTAGGTTTTCCTCAGTACAAGTTACATTTCAGGTAAGCGACGGGATACTTCATACCGTCACTCACTGCACATCTTATTTGAGCTGGCCTTTCTGATATTTACCGGCAGCTTTAACAAAACCAGTAAACAATGGATGACCATCACGAGGAGTGGAAGTAAATTCTGGGTGGAACTGACAAGCCACGAACCAAGGATGGTCTGGGATCTCAATAATTTCTACTAATTTATGGTCTACTGAACGACCCGCTACCCGCAGACCAGCATTTTCAATACGTTTCAACAGTAAATTATTCACTTCATAACGATGACGATGACGCTCAACAATCGTATCCGCCCCATACAAGGCGCGCACCAAGCTATCTTTTGTCAGGTGGCATGGCTGACCACCTACACGCATCGTTCCACCAAGATCGCTCTCTTCGCTACGCACTTCTAAATTACCGTCTTCATCACGCCATTCGGTGATCAGACCAACAACCGGGAACCGGCAATCAGGTTCAAATTCTGTTGAGCTGGCTTTTTCCAAGCCCGCAACATGACGAGAAAACTCAATCAATGCTACCTGCATGCCGAGACAGATCCCCAGATAAGGAATTTTGTTCTCACGCGCATAACGGGCTGTCGTGATTTTGCCTTCCACACCACGACCACCGAAACCACCAGGAACCAGAATCGCATCCAGTCCCTTCAATAATTCAACACCACGAGTTTCAACATCCTGGGAATCAATCAGTTTGATATTCACCGTCAGACGATTTTTCAATCCGCCGTGTTTCAATGCTTCAATCACGGACTTGTACGCATCAGGCAGTTCAACATATTTACCCACCATCCCAATCGTGATTTCACCGGAAGGATTAGCTTCTTCGTAAATAACCTGCTCCCATTCGGACAAGTTTGCTTCCGGACAATCAAGGCTGAATCGTTTACAAATATAATCATCTAAGCCTTGAGATTTCAATAGCCCTGGGATTTTATAAATGGAATCAACGTCTTTTAGGGAGATAACCGCTTTTTCCGGCACATTACAGAAAAGAGCAATTTTTGCACGTTCGTTAGCAGGGATGACGCGATCTGAACGACAAATCAGAATATCCGGTTGAATACCGATAGAAAGCAGTTCTTTTACCGAGTGCTGAGTCGGTTTAGTTTTGACTTCGCCAGCCGCTGCCAGATAAGGCACCAGCGTCAGGTGCAAATATAACGTGTGTTCACGGCCAACTTCTACCGCCATTTGACGAATAGCTTCAAGGAATGGCAACGATTCGATATCACCGACAGTACCGCCAACTTCCACCAGCACCACATCATGACCTTCACCACCGCTGATGATGCGATCTTTAATTTCATTGGTGATGTGAGGAATAACTTGAACGGTCGCCCCCAAATAGTCGCCACGGCGCTCTTTGCGCAGAACTTCGGAATAAACCCGCCCCGTCGTAAAGTTATTGCGGCGAGTCATTTTAGTACGGATGAAACGCTCATAGTGACCTAAATCGAGATCAGTTTCAGCACCGTCTTCGGTAACGAAAACCTCCCCGTGTTGAATTGGGCTCATCGTACCTGGATCGACATTGATGTACGGGTCCAGTTTCATAATAGTGACATTGAGTCCACGGGCTTCGAGTATAGCCGCCAAAGAGGCTGCGGCAATGCCTTTACCCAGAGAGGATACGACCCCGCCGGTCACAAAAATATAATTAGTTTTCATGCTGAACCTGAAAGTTTAGGTTTAAAGATGATGGATATAACCAGGACGGGAAAGCAGTATACCTGAACCTTAAATTCGCCACAAATAATCTGAACGCAAATAAGGTATTTTTCCCGCATTTTGTTGTCCCTCATTAACTCCATCTGTGCTTAAAAATAGCCGATTCATTCGTTGTACGCGGATAGCGGCCCCTTTCACAGCATTGTCAATCTCGACATGAGTACATACAGAAACTTTATTTTTCATAAAGTCAATCACTCTTGTTTCTTCTTAATATTGGATGATTTCATTGCTTTAATTGATTAAAAAACAGTATGATTGTTTGCAATGCAATCATTTCAGCTAAATTGCACTCAGATAAAAGGCCCAATATAGGTAATAGTAGCTTATGAGTTGAGGAGCGATACCATGATTATACTGACTCAGGAACAATTCGATAGAATTATTGATTCAGGGGACAATGCTTATATTGAAAAAATCAAGCAATGCATTTTGTCAAAACATGCCGACTTGGTTGTGCATGAGGATGAGAAAAATTTGCATAAGCGACTGAGAGAGGCATATCGATATCTAATCGACGACCTAGGATTTAGAAATAAAAAGCTTATTAAATCATACCTTTATTTAACCGCCTTCAATCTTAATTTCCATGATGCGCCAGAAATCAAAAATGCCCTTGAAACAGGAGAAAACCCGGAACAACAATACAAAGATATCCTGAGGATAACAGATAACTTATTGAAAAGGAGAAATTAACATGCCTTTACCTCTGTTAGTTCCGGTAGCCCTGACTGCTGCCGAATATGCAGCATCAGCCCTTGCGGGCATATTAGTCGGCGTTGGGGTTGGCCTCGGTGTTGAGGAGATAACAAAAGAGGATGAAAAAGAGGAATCGCTAGCCCAAACAGATGAAATCAGTACAGCAAGGGAAGAATGCAAGGTGTGTCCAGCCACTGAGAAAGTGAGTTCTGGCTGGGAGAGCACCAGTTCATATTCGCAGATTACCCTTGATTATCAACTCCAAATAGCTAAAACCATTTACAAACCGGACGCCAAACTTATACAAGTTTGGGAATGCTTAGGCGTGAGTTTTGATGGCTGGCGCCCGGAATGGTGCCTGTTTCTGGAATCCAAAGCTAAATATGATCAGTTTTTTAGGAAGGGAAAGCCAGTGATATGGTGGACAGGTGATGAATCCATGAAAAAGCAAGGTAGGCGACAACAAGACGTGTGCGCCTCATTGAGTGATATTCCACGTTCTCACTGGCATTTTATGGAGCCTGTAAGCGCCGCTTACTACTCACAGGAATTTGCTGAATATTTCAATATTAAAGTATTTCACACCCCCTTACTCAGATAATGCGAGACAACATATGACTATTTTATCACCAGAAATAAAGCTATATTTTGACCGGCAAGAACCCTTGACTCCCCAAGCAGTACTTGCTGATTTATATAAAATAACACAGCGGATTGACCTATTCTTCGGGCGTCATAAAACTTGGTATTTAACAGGTCATACTCGTAAAGAAGCATTGGAACACCTTGTTTTTGAAGAGAACCACCCGACGGAAAAAGCGTTTCGATTGTTTGAAAAAAGTTACAAAGAAGATTTCCCTTTTATAGGAAAAAAAATCTGGGATGGCGAAGATGATGATCTTGCCTGTTCCCTATTTTATGAAAACTATCGTAGAGACAGGTTAGGGCAAATTAAGGTAAGAATGGATCTTAATATTGACGAAAAGGAGTTTCAGTTTTCACGGTTGATTGATTTTATTACCTTTTTGGTTTTCAGCCGTAATTCCCCCTATATTATGGTGGAAACTAACGGCTATACCTTGAATCGAAATCAGGTATTTCCCGACAGGTTAAGTGCAGGTTGGATGATTTATTTACCCTTCGTTATAGACCCCTCATTGTTACCAATGGCAGATGAAATCTTGCCTATTGCAAATGATAAAGAGCAATTGGGGACATTAATCATCACCAAAAAAGGCATTTTTGACGGCGAAAATCAGGACGATATTGATAAAGCCAATGATGTTGAAATTCAGTTGGTAAATCTGGGATTACTGCCATTAATTACTGAGGTTTAGTTGCTACCCTTAATCAGGTAGGCATTTCATACTCCCTTATTTAGATAATCTGAGGTAATACATGGCTATTTTATCACCAGAAATAAAGCTATATTTTGACCGGCAAGAACCCTTGACTCCACAAATAGTATTAGCTGATTTATATCGAATTACTCAGCAAATCGATCACTTTTTTAGCCGTCATAAGACTTGGTATTTGACTGGTCATACTCGTAAAGAAGCATTAGAACACCTTGTTTTTGAAGAGAACCTCCCGACGGAAAAAGCGTTTCAAGTGTTTGAAAAAAATTACAAAAAAAATTTTCCTTTTATAGGAAAAAGTATTTGGGATGGTGAAGATGATGATCTTGCCTGTTCCCTATTCTATGAGAACTATCGTAGTGACAGGTTAGGACAAACTGAAATAACAATAGATCTTAATATTGACAAAAAGGAGTTTCAGTTTTCACGGTTGATTGATCTTATTACCTTTTTGGTTTTCAGCCGTAATTCCCCCTACATTATGGTGGAAACTAACGGCTATACCTTGAATCGAAATCAGGTATTTCCCGACAGGTTAAGTGCAGGTTGGATGATTTATTTACCCTTCGTTATAGACCCCTCATTGTTACCAATGGCAGATGAAATCTTGCCTATTGCAAATGATAAAGAGCAATTGGGGACATTAATCATCACCAAAAAAGGCATTTTTGACGGTGAAAATCAGGACGATATTGATAAAGCCAATGATGTTGAAATTCAGTTGTTAAATCTGGGATTACTGCCATTAATTACTGAGGTTTAACGGCAACGAGATAATTTTCTATTCTTCATCATTCCTTTGATATCTTTTCGTGAATTAGCGCCGCTTTCTGTTTCCGCTTTTTTCGCGTTGATAACAGCCCTCTTGGGCTGTTTGCCATCCCTTTCCGGTTACTGTTTCTTAACCTGCTGCCACATTTGTTCCATTTCTTCCAATGTCGCCGCTTCCAAGGTTTGGCCTTGGTTCAGGATCAGCTTTTCTACTTCTCTAAATCGGTTATCAAACTTATTGCATGCTTTTTGCAATGCCATTTCCGGCTTGTATCCCAGATGGCGGGATAAGTTCACAACGGCAAACAACAAATCGCCAATCTCTTCTTCCAGATGCTGTTCATCAACTACCGCCTGATGAGCCTCATCCATCACTTCGTCGATCTCTTCATAAACTTTGTCCAGCACTGGCCCCAACGTATCCCAGTCAAAACCAACCACAGCACAACGTTTCTGTATTTTATACGCTTTCATCAACGCTGGCAGACTTGCCGGAATGTCATCAAGGACCGAATGTAGATCTTTTTGCGCTCTTTCCTGCGCCTTACGTTTTTCCCAACCATTGATAGCTACATCACTGTTGATATCCTGCTGCTGACCGAAAATATGTGGATGGCGGCGCTCCAGCTTATCGCTAATCGCATGACAGATATCATCAAAATCAAACAACTGTTGCTCTTTGCCCATTTCAGCATAGAACACCACCTGAAATAACAAATCGCCCAATTCTTCTTTTAGATCAGAAAAATCGCCCCGTTCAATAGCATCAATGACTTCATAAGTCTCTTCCAGTGTATAAGGTGCGATAGTTTTGAATGTCTGTTGTTTGTCCCAAGGACATCCCTGTTGAGGATGGCGCAATTGCGCCATAATCTCTAATAACCGTTTTATACCCGTCATCTTTCAAGTTACCTCTTTGTTATCTGCACTCGCTCACCCCGGTCACATAGTTCGCTATGCTCCCGGGAATTCTCTCCCTTGCCGTCGCGATGCATCTTGAAATCCATAGGGTATATAGCAAATGATTTCATTTTTTATCCAAATTTTCCTGCGGTCAGTTGCCATGAAGACGTTTGGCTTCAATAACATCCGGCAACTGATTGGTTTTCGCCAAAATCCGCCCCAATACTTGCAGGTTATAAATCTCAATATTCATATCAATGGTAGCAATCTGCTGTTTTACATCACTGCGGCTACTCACCCCAAGCACGTTCACCTTCTCATTCGCCAGAATCGTGGTGATATCACGCAATAATCCACTGCGATCATTCGCAACAACACGCACAATCAGTGAGTAACCGCTGGAATAGCTCTCTCCCCAAACCGCATCCACCACCCTTTCAGGCGCACTTGCCTGCAACTCCGCCAACTGCTCACAATCAACCCAGTGGATAGAGATCCCCCGGCCACGCGTGATAAAGCCGACAATCTCATCGCCAGGAATTGGCTGGCAGCAACGAGCAATGTGATGCATTAAATTACCCACACCTTCTACCACAATCCGCCCATCATCTTTAGTAGAACTACGCTGCGGATGTGATTTACTCTCTAAATTGCGAAGCGCTTCCCGATCTGCATCCTCTGCGGTGGTTTTCTTAAGTTTGCTTTGTAAGAAATTGACCAACTGGTTAATACGGATATCACCAACTCCAATTCCCGCCAGTACTTCATCAAGTGTATGAACGTTATAACGCGCAATGAGTAACTTTTCCGCCTCTTTTAGGCTGATATCCAAGTGTTCCAGTTCGTTATCCAGCATCTGACGACCAGCGATAATGTTTTTATCCCGATCCTGTTTGCGGAACCAGTTATGGATTTTCGCCCGACCGCGGCTTGTAGTGACATAACCCAAGTTTGGATTTAACCAATCACGACTTGGATTCGGGTGTTTCTGTGTGATGATTTCAATCTGATCGCCCATTTGCAATTGGTAGCTGAATGGCACAATGCGGCCACTGATTTTCGCCCCAATACAACGATGCCCCACATCACTGTGAATATGGTAGGCAAAATCCAGCGGCGTAGAACCAGTAGGTAGATCAATAACATCGCCTTTCGGTGTAAATACATATACCCGATCATCAAACACTTGGCTGCGAACTTCATCCAGCATCTCACCAGAATCAGCCATCTCTTCCTGCCATGCGATCAGTTTACGCAGCCATGCAATGCGTCCTTCATATCCAGCACGACTGCCCGCCACTGCCCCCTCTTTATATTTCCAGTGGGCGGCGATGCCCAATTCGGCATCTTCATGCATCTGACGGGTACGGATCTGAATTTCCAATGTCTTACCACTTGGCCCAAGCACGACGGTATGAATGGATTGATAGCCATTCGGCTTCGGGTTAGCCACATAATCATCAAATTCATCCGGCAAATGACGATAGTGAGTATGTACTATCCCCAGTGCCGCGTAACAATCCTGCAAACGTTCAACCACAATCCGAACAGCCCGAACATCAAACAACTCATCAAATGCCAGTGATTTTTTCTGCATTTTGCGCCAGATGCTGTAGATATGTTTAGGACGCCCGTATATTTCAGTAGCGACGCCCTCTTTAAGCATGTGCTTACGTAATGTACTGACAAAGTGATCAATATACTGCTCACGATCAATTCGGCGCTCATGCAGTAATTTAGCAATTTTTTTATATTCATCAGGATGGAGATAACGGAAGCAATAATCCTCAAGTTCCCATTTCAGTTGACCAATGCCTAGTCGGTTCGCGAGCGGCGCATAAATATTGGAACACTCTTTCGCAGCCAGTACGCGCTCATCTTCAGTCGCCTCTTTAACCTCCCGCAAATGGGCAATCCGCTCTGCCAATTTGATAATGACACAACGAAAATCTTCCACCATTGCCAGTAGCATCCGGCGAACATTATCAACCTGTACAGAGCAGATTGAATCGTGATGAGTGGCTTTTAACTGGCGAATAGCATCCATTTCCATAACGCCTTTCACCAGATTGGTAATTACACTACCAAATGCCTCGGTGACGGTTTGATCGTCAAGTAATTTAGCATTCACCAATGGGAACAGTAGCGCAGCACGCATACTGTCATTATCCATACTCAGGGTAGAGAGGATCTCAACCATCTCTACGCCACGCCATAACAGAAGTTCTGCATCAGGATGATTTTGCGCTTTTTCATGACAATAACGCCAGGTTTCGGCTAATTTCTCACCCAATTGAAGATTCGCTACATTTAAACTAGCGATCCACCTGTTTACTGCAAACTCTCCCGCAGGGGTTAAATGAGCACTTCTTACCGCAACCATAATCTCTCCCGACTACTTCATAGCTTCTACCCAACCACAATCTAACGACTAAATAGCGCCATTGACTCCAGATGACCTGTATGCGGAAACATATCCAGCATCCGCACACTGATAATTCGATAGCCAGCCTCAAGCAGAATCTTACTGTCTCTCGCCAATGTTGTTGGATTACAAGAGACGTAGACCACTTTTTCCGGGGCTAACTCAACAATGTGTGACATGACGCCTGCCGCGCCAGCACGCGCCGGATCTAATAAAACCTTGTTAAACCCCAGTTTCGCCCAGGGTTGATGATGTATGTCAGCTTCCAGGTTCTCATGGCAGAAAGATATGTTATCCAAATTATTTAATCTGGCATTATATTGCCCATTAGCCACCAGCGTGGCAACCCCTTCGACTCCGACCACAGATTGCACTACGCGACCAATAGGTAAGGTAAAATTCCCCATTCCACAGAACAGATCGAGCACCCTGTCATTCGGTTGTAAATCAAGCCACTCTATCGCCTGAGCAACCATTTGTTGATTCACCTGATCGTTAACCTGAATAAAATCTCTTGGACTGAAAACCAGTTTCAGGTCACCTACTTGATACCAGGGTTCTGGCGGTTCATTCAGCGATTCAAGTGAAGTTTCATCCGCCGCCAGATAGACAGCAACGTTATGTTGCACAGAAAACGTGCATAGTTGCTCTTTATCTTCCTGTTTCAAGGGATCAAGATGGCGCAATATTACCAATGGACCATTATCTGCTAGCACCAACTCCACATGCCCTAACCGTTTAACCGCTTTCAAGTTATTCAGACACTGAGATAATGGCTGCAATAACTGTTCCAATTCAGGCCGCAAAACAGGGCATTCTTTTATAGCAACTAATTCATTGGATTGATTTTGACGAAATCCCATCACCAGTTGGCGCTGTTTGATTTGATAATGTAAACCAAGCCTTGCCCGGCGCCGATAACCATATTCGGGACCGAGAATCACCGGCTTGGCAGAAACCGTTACACCGGTTTCCCGTCTAATCAGATGTTCGAGGACGCTGGCTTTACTTTCACGTTGTAAATCCGGTGTAACATGTTGTTGCTGACAACCGCCACATACGCCAAAATGCGGGCAACGGGGATTTACACGATATGGACTGTCAGATAGACGCTTAACCAACTTTGCTTTGGCAAACTGGCGCTTCTCTTCCGTTAGTTGTACCTGTGCTTGCTCACCGGGCAATAATCCGGCGACAAAAATAGTTTTACCCTGATGGCGAGCTACGCCCTGCCCCTGGGCATCCAGATTATCAGCAGTGACTGTGATGATATGTCGATTTACTGTTCGGCGATTGGGGGAATAAAATTGCACCATGATTCTTACGGACTATGAATTATTAAGTTCTTATTTTCCCATAATGGACGATTATGACCAAATATAGCTTACGCATCCGCATGATGAGCCTGATTCTAGTGCCAATTTTACTGGTTGGCATGTTTTTCAGTATCTCATTCCTCTGTTATCACCATCGTGAACTGAAAAACCAAATTGTTCGATCTGGGATCAGTATTATCGAACCCCTTTCTATTGCCAGCGAAATTGGCATAAACCTGCATAACCGTGAACGTGTCAATTCATTGATAACCCGGCTTCATCGCAGAAATTCTGAGATAGTTCGGGCAATTGCCATTTTTAATGACGATAATGAACTATTTGATATATCAAACTATAAATACAATTCAGCTCAACTACAGATCTCGCCAGATATGCCTCTGCCAACCACCTTGACAAAAACGGAGGTTAAAAACAGTATTATCTTACGCATACCCATTATCTCAGAACACCACTTGTCTCAAAATCAGCAACATTCTGACACCCCATCTTTACGTCCGATTGGTTATATCGCCATTGATCTTGATTTACGGTCAGCTCATTTACAGCAATATAAAGAGATCATTATTTTTATATTACTCTTACTCATTTGCCTTGGTTGGGCATCGCTGTTCGCCTACCATTTGGTTCGTAAGATCACAAAGCCTATCAGCGATATGGTCAGTACTGTCGATAAAATTCGCCAAGGACAATTAAACAGCCGTGTCAACGGGAAATATTTTGGTGAATTAAATACGCTGAAAAATGGCATTAATGCAATGGCCAAATCGCTTTCCAGCTATAAAGAAGAGATGAAAAACGATATTGATCAAGCAACGTCGGATCTGCGGGAAACAATGGAGCAATTCGAAATTCAGAACGTTGAACTGGCGATAGCGAAAAAACGCGCTCAAGAAGCGGCCAGAATAAAAACGGAATTTCTGGCAAATATGTCTCATGAATTACGCACACCACTTAATGGCGTCATTGGCTTTACCCGCCAAACACTGAAAACACCTTTAACAATACAGCAAACTGAATACCTGTATATTATCGAGCGTTCCGCAAATCATTTACTGAATATTATCAATGATATATTGGATTTTTCACGGCTTGAAGCGGATAAATTGGTATTGGAAAACGTTCCATTCCTTTTACAGGATACAATTGATGAGGTCATGGTGTTACTGACACTGAGCGCCAAAAGTAAGAATATTCAGCTAACTCACCATGTTGATCCCCAAATACCGAATCTGGTCGTAGGCGATCCTACGCGCCTCCAGCAAATATTCACCAATATCATCGGTAACGCAATTAAATTCACTGAACAGGGTTCTGTGGAGATAAAGATCAATTTGCTACAACAGAAGCACCACAAAATCAATTTAGAGATTACGGTCAGCGATACAGGTATTGGTATCAGCCCTGAACAGCAACCTCATCTATTTCAGGCTTTTCATCAAGCAAATGCCAGCATTTCCCGCCGTTATGGCGGCACCGGCCTCGGTCTAGTCATTACACGGAAACTGATCCAAGAAATGGGCGGAAATATCAGTTTTACCAGCGAGCCGAAAAAAGGTTCTGTTTTCCGTTTTGATTTATGGCTAGGAAAAGACGATTTCATTCTAACCGACTCAGTTGTACCACAAAAAACGCTTACTCATCCCCCACGTTTACCGATGACCGTCATGGCCGTTGATGATAATCCAGCCAATCTCAAACTCATAGGTTCATTACTGGAAGAAATCGTGGAAAAAACCGTGCTATGTAGCAGTGGAGAAGCAGCGTTACAGTCAGCAACCTCTCACCATTTTGATGTCATTCTGATGGATATTCATATGCCAGGTATGGATGGCATCTGTACTTCCGACCGCATCCACCAGCTACGGCAACACCGCAGCACACCGATCATTGCGGTTACAGCTTATACCTGCCGACCAAAGAGCGATACAGATCAATCTCCATTTGAAGATTTCCTGACTAAACCTCTTGACGAAGATAGCCTGAGATCGGTATTAAATCGCTATGTCAAAACACCAGAATCACAACATATTAACTGGTCATTAGCATTACAACAGGCCATCGAAAAAGAACAGTTAGCTATAGATATGCTGCAAATGTTGGTAGATTTATTGCCAATGATTAAAACAATCACAGAAAAAGTTTTGTCAGGGGAAACGGTGGAGGATTATCAACAGCAGATCCATAAACTGCACGGTAGCTGCTGTTATAGTGGTGTGCCGCAACTTAAAGCCCTCTGCCAATTAATTGAACAACAATTACAACAAGGCGTTCAATTAACCGATATAGAACCTGAATTGTTGGAACTGACGGATGAAATTGATCATGTACTCACCGCTGCCCAAAAGATATTGAGTAACGGCGAGAATATCAATTGCATACAATAAACTTCCGATACTCTTCATAAGCATAATTATCTGTCATGCCACTGATGTAATCTTGGATAAGACGAGCACGGTAATAGAATTCCATCAGGTCTTTTTCAGATTCGTCAGTGGCGACAATTTTTTCCACTGCTTCGCCATAAGCCAGACGATGCTTGGTAGAAAGTTTGTGTAACAGTCGAGTTTCCATAAAATAATCCTTGTGGAAATTGTTCTGGTTTAATTCCACAAAATCCTGACGGGACATCTTCAATAACGGATAATAAAAATCCAATAGCCCATTAATAACTCGGTATCCCTGTAACTCCAATTCTTCAATTTCTGGATGATTAAATACTCTCTTACAAGCAATATTCTTCAACGTTTTAAGCAATCGATGTCCTTCACTTTTATCTTCAAGCAGCGCTTGATTAAATGAACCGGCAAATACAGCCGGCAGATGATCAATAAAACGACGAGCAGTGTAAGGCACAAGTTTACCGGTGATATAAACCCGCAGATACATAAAAAATTGATCCTGCTGGCTTCGACGTAATTCGTTACCATGAGTTCCCTTGTACGCCTTTCTAACCGTGACATCGAATAGATCCCCGACCCGATGACCGCCGTTCTCTTGCCACTCCTGTTCCAAATATCCCATCAGTGTATCGACGCTGAAAATCGCTTTTTCAACCGCATCATCCAAATCAGCAATACAATAAGAGATATCATCTGCGGCTTCCATAATATAAGTCAGCGGGAAGCGACAGAATTCACCCATTTTAAGTTCACGACGTAATTCACGCACAAAATGTTCTTCCGACCAATAAAAACCCGGTTTTTTCATCAAGTAATTAAATTGATTTGGTATTTCTTCAAGACGAAAAGCAGGACAAGTATATTTTAGAATACAGCCAACTTGGGCATAAGTCAGATTGAGTTTTAATAAGCTATGCACCATACGGATAGCCTGAGCATTCCCTTCAAACTGACATAAATCTTTACGCAACTGGCGACGAAAGAGATCTTTTTTCACATCGCCACATAAACGCAATGCGGGTATTTCGCATCGATCTTCCCGTTTAATATTTTCCAGGGAAAAATTAAGATCGAGCTTTCTGGCAAACCAATCTTTAATTGCCGCTTCACCAAAATGACCAAATGGCGGATTACCAATATCATGCATTAAACACGCCATTTCAATCAAACTTTCAAATGACAATAGCCGTTTATCCAACCCGTAATCGACCAGCAAATTACGTGTTTTCAATTCATTAATAATCGTTTTCGAAATATAGCGCCCAACCTGTTGCACTTCCAATGAATGCGTCAGACGACTGCGGACAGCGGCATTATTTTCCAATGGAAAAACCTGAGTTTTCTGCTGTAAACGGCGAATAGCCGCCGAATTCATAATCCGCCCACGATCACTTTCAAACTGGCGAATAATCTGCTCTTCATCATTAGGATCAATATGATACTGACGGTATTTACGCTGATAGTTAAGCTTCTGACTAAAGTCTATCCCGGACATTTATCCCCCGACTTGTGAGATAGCGCTGTTTTACATCACAGATTATCTGATTGTTTCGTATTAGATGTTAAAATCAAATATGGGATGATTCTATATGATTAATTAATCAACAGCGAGTATGACATCATGAAAGTAGGCGTGATAGGTGCTATGGAGCAAGAAGTGACTTTATTGCGCGATCAAATTGAAGATCGCCAAACACTGTCACGAGGTGGTTGCGAAATCTATACCGGTAAACTCAACGGCGTGGAGATTGCACTATTAAAATCCGGTATTGGTAAAGTTTCTGCCGCAATTGGTACAACTTTGCTGCTTGAACATTGTCAGCCTGATGTGATTATTAACACCGGATCAGCGGGCGGCCTTGATCCGAAGCTACAAATCGGTGATATCGTGGTATCCAGCGAAGTTCGCTATCATGATGCTGATGTTACCGCTTTTGGTTATGAACCCGGTCAGATGGCGCAATGCCCTCCGGCGTTTGTGGCGGATGACCAACTAATTGATCTGGCGGAAAATTGTATTCATTCTCTGAATCTGAACGCAGTGCGTGGGCTGATTTGCAGCGGTGATGCATTTATTAACGGCGCGGAACCTCTGGCGCGTATCCGGGCGACTTTCCCACAAGTGACGGCGGTGGAAATGGAAGCCGCAGCAATAGGGCATGTCTGCCACCAATACAACACTCCGTTTGTCGTTGTACGTGCTATCTCTGATGTGGCAGATAAAGAATCTCATATCAGCTTTGATGAATTTCTTGCCGTGGCTGCCCGCCAATCGACCTTAATGGTCAACGCAATGCTGACAACTCTGAGTAAAAATAAATAATATATACCCTATGGATTTCAAGATGCATCGCGACGGCAAGGGAGCGAATCCCCGGGAGCATAGAGAACTATGTGACCGGGGTGAGCGAGTGCAGCCAACAAAGAGGCAACTTGAAAGATAACGGGTATATTACTGACACGCCCTAATTAATATTTTCGGGCGTGCTTGCAATTTTAAAGAGCACACCTTAATGAAATGGATAAAAAGCGCGAGTTCAATTGGGTTATCGCTTTTACTGTTTCTCAGTAGTTTCAGTCATTTTCTGTATGCCGCTCCCTTACGGGTAATCAGTTTATCGCCGTCAACCACTGAATTAGCCTACGCCGCCGGACTAGGCGACAATCTGATCGCAGCCAGCGCCTACTCTGATTATCCCCCTCAAGCCCGTAAACTTGAGCAAGTAGCCAACTGGCAAGGCATCAATCTGGAACGCATTATTACCCTTAAACCTGATCTGATTCTGGCATGGCGCGGCGGTAATCCCCAACGTCCACTGGAACAACTTGCTGCTTTTGGTATTAAAATCTTTTATTCCGATCCCACCACCACCGAACAAATAGCGCAGGATTTAGAACGGCTCGCTGAATATAGCCCTCACCCAGAACAAGCAAAAAAATCCGCGACTGAACTTCGGCAACGATTTGCTGCGCTGAAACAAAAATATGCCGCTCCAACCCCAAAACTGGTGTTTTTACAATTCGGCACTTATCCTCTGTTTACCGCCTCGGGACATACACTGCAAAGTGAAGTGCTTTCAATCTGTGGCGGCAGCAATATTTTTGCCAACAGCCCCGTCCCTTGGCCTCAAGTCAGTCGTGAACAAGTACTCATCAGGAAACCTGAGATAATTGTTATCAGCGGTGGACAGGAACAGGTTAAATTAATTGAAAACTTCTGGCATCCACAATTGCGCGCCAAAATCATCACATTACATGAAGATTGGTTTCACCGCGCGGGACCGCGCATCATTCTGGCAGCCGAACAGCTATGCCAGCAATTGAACGATAACGGTTCCTGATAAATCAGAATCACTTAAAAGATGACAGGAATATCCCGCAAACAGGTCATATGATATTCACGTACCCATCGCGGGAAATCGCCTGAAATCAGATACTGAAAGAAGAACCACAACCACAGGTTGTCTTAGCGTTAGGATTCGTGACGATAAAACGTGAACCCTCAAGACCTTCGGTATAATCAACACAACCGCCAACCAAATATTGCAGGCTCATCGGATCAACAACCAACTCCACACCTTGTTTCTCAATGGTCATATCACCATCATTTATTTGATCATCGAAGGTAAAACCATACTGAAAACCACTGCACCCGCCACCGGTGATATAAACCCGCAAACGCAAGTTTGGATTTTCTTCATCCGAAACCAAGATTTTCACTTTGTTAGCAGCAGCATCAGTAAACTGCAAAGGTAATGCGATATCATCGCTCATCATTTTTTACTCCAGACTGGAACCCGGCAAAAACATTCAGAGATTTGCCGATCATTAATAGCTCGAATTATCCAATACCTGATTAGTTGGTTCAAGTTTTGTCATTTTGATAACACACGAACCGCAAAAAAATTATCACACATTTGTTTACCATCGATGCCGCCTTAGCGACAAATGACGACCTTTTACGATAGCCTCAAAGGAGGGTAAACCGTCACGTATAGTTAAACCCCCCGTCAATCAATTAACGGTTAAGGAGGAAAAAATATTGATTTATCATCATGATTAGTTACTTTATTGAATATTTTACAAAGTAACCACATGGAGTTCCTATGCGAAAAATGTTGCCGCTGATGCTTATTGTCACCTTAGCAGGCTGTGCCGCTCATAGCAGACAAGCCGATATTGACAGCTATACCTCGAAAAAAATTAATGAAATTATCGAAAACCAAGTAAAACCGGGAAACAAAGATAATCCAGGTGAAATAATAAAAAACGTCTCTTATCAATTCTTTGGCACCCCTTATGTCGCAAACAAACTTATTGGTTCCCCGACTGAACCTGAAAAATTAGTTATAGACTTCAATGGGCTAGACTGCTTTACTTTCCTTGATTATGTAGAATCGCTAAGGAAATCTAACGATCAAAATGATTTTGTAAAAAATCTCATCCAGACAAGGTATATTGATGGCAAGATTAATTTCTTACAAAGAAAACACTTCTTTACGGACTGGTCAACCAGAGAAAAATTAAATGCCAAAGATGTAACAGATGAAATAAGTTCTTCTTACATAAAAATCACCAAAAACCTGAATAGAAAGGCTGATGGCGGCGAATATATTCCCGGACTTGGCATTATCAAAAGAGATATTAAATATATTCCTGGCGATAAAATCGATGATGCCGTTATTAAAAACCTAAAGACCGGCGATTATATAGGAATATATACTCATCTTGCCGGACTGGATGTCACACATACAGGGATTTTTATTATGACAGATCATGGCCCAATGCTGAGGAATGCATCCTCACTTGCTGCAAATAAAAAAGTTGTCGATTCGCCATTTCTTGATTATGTCAAGAATAAACCCGGAATTATCGTTCTAAGAGCATTATAATCCGTGGGGCAAACGACAAACTCACTTAAAAATAGATTCAGGAGCCTTTCATGAGCCAGTCCGATATTCTTTATTCTCAGGCAAAGCAACTTATTCCCGGCGGCGTCAATTCTCCGGTACGTGCATTTAATGGCGTTGGCGGCACGCCGCTGTTTATCAAGCATGCTGATGGCGCTTATCTCTATGATGTTGATGGTAAAGCCTATATTGATTATGTCGGTTCCTGGGGGCCAATGGTACTGGGACATAACCACAGCGCTATCCGTAATGCCGTTATCGAAGCCGCAGAGCAAGGATTAAGTTTTGGCGCTCCCACCGCCGCGGAAGTGGAAATGGCGCAATTGGTGACTGAACTGGTGCCATCAATGGATATGGTACGTATGGTCAACTCAGGCACAGAAGCGACTATGAGTGCTATCCGGCTGGCCCGCGGCTATACCCATCGTGATAAGATCATCAAATTCGAAGGTTGCTATCACGGCCACGCTGATTGTTTGCTGGTGAAAGCCGGTTCTGGCGCGTTGACAATCGGCCAACCAAATTCACCGGGGGTTCCGGTTGATTTCGTCAAACATACGCTAACCTGTACCTATAACGATTTGAGTTCAGTTCGAGAAGCGTTTGAACAATATCCGCAAGAGATCGCCTGTATTATTGTTGAACCGGTTGCGGGTAATATGAACTGCATACCGCCACAACCAGAATTCCTACCCGGTCTGCGCGCGCTGTGTGATGAATTCGGCGCTTTGTTGATCATTGATGAAGTGATGACCGGTTTCCGCGTCGCTTTATCCGGCGCACAATCTTATTACGATGTCGAACCCGATATAACTTGCCTTGGCAAAATCATTGGCGGCGGTATGCCCGTTGGCGCTTTCGGCGGACGTTATGAAGTAATGGAGAAACTAGCTCCCATTGGCCCTGTTTATCAAGCCGGAACCTTATCCGGCAATCCGATTGCAATGGCTGCCGGCCTTGCTTGCCTGAAAGAAGTTTCTCAGCCCGGTGTACATCAACGTTTAATCGAGCTAACAGATAATCTGGCTGCTGGCCTGACGAAAGCCGCAAAAGCGGCCGGTATTCCTCTGGTGGTTAACCATGTCGGCGGTATGTTTGGCATTTTCTTTACCAATGCGGAGAAAGTATCCTGTTATCAGGATGTGATGAATTGCGATATTGAACGTTTTAAACATTTCTTTCACTTGATGCTTGATGAAGGGATTTATTTAGCGCCTTCTGCATTTGAAGCGGGTTTTATGTCTATTGCTCACACTGATGAAGATATTCAGCGTACTGTTGATGCAGCCGCTCGTTGCTTTGCCAAGCTGAAATAATTTCTTTATTTTTAAATAACAGCAGCGCCGTATTTTTACGGCGCTCAATCTTTCCACCCTGCGAATGGGTCACAAGATTGTTCTTGCTGATACCGCTCTTCTTTACTCAGAAAATCGTCGGGAATAGTTGTTCCCTTCAATGCCGCAAAAAATCCGGCCCAGTCGTGCGGCTTACAGGATAATATTACATCTCCTGTCTCAGGATCTTTTCGGATAAAAACTTCATCAGAGTCAAACCTATAAGCTGCTGGCAGACGTACCGCTTGACTGTTCCCATCCATAAACAATTTAGCTTTATGCCTCATACAACCTCCTGAGCAACAGAGCCGCTAAGAGACGGGCTATTTCAACTGAGAGTAGGCAACAAAGACATCACCAGAACAATTTTTGCTTATGCTAAGGGAAGAAGAATTTATATACTTCGCACATTTATAAAGAAAACCCCAAAGACTCCACCAACAGAAATCAAACTGGCATTACAAAGATTAGAGGAAATAACAGATGAAAGTTAAGGGTATTCCATTTGCAGAAGTGAAGGCGCAAGCCCTCTCATCCCCCAAAGCTCAGGCCGCTTATGAAGCAGCTAAACAGGAAGAAGAACTTTACGAGCTAATCCAAAGTATGAAACAGAAAGCAGGTATTAATAGTTCGCAGTTAGCTGAACGACTAGGAATTACCCCACCGGCAGTAGCTAAAGTTGAAAAAAACCCAATGAAAGCAAGTATTGCAACACTTGAGCGCTATGCAGCAGCCTGTGGAGTAAACCTCAAAATTACTATCGCATAATATGTTAATCCCAATACCCGATATCTTAATCAAACTTCATGATAAAGATATCGGGTAATCTGACCAAAGTTATAAACTTTATCCAAGAATTTTCGACACCACAAGCTCAAGTATAGCTGATAACAGTACCTATTCTGGCTTATTAATACTGCTTTCTATGAGAGAAACTATCGATATCTTAACTTCTATATATTCTGCTAATTAGGAGAATGTAATGAGCGCATCCCAATCACTTAGCCCTTGCCGCCGCGATGCATCTTGAAATCCATAGGGTATATAAATAAGGTTTCATAATTTCGCTACACGTGGTTTTATTCAACCCATTGTTATACATATGGTTTTTAGTAGATAAGGTGTAGCACCATTTTGGAAAGTTATTTATACCTCACACACCAGCTCCATATTCTGAATTGGGAACATCAGAATATAATCTAGGAAATCCTTTCCCTCTTTCACCTAATTTCTATTATTTTTTAAAGACAGGCTTGCCATTTTTAGCTCGCCATTCTTTAATATTTTTTGCTATTGCTTCAGGGGTACATTCACTATCAGAATTAGCATAATAAATAATATCTATTCCTGATGGATACTCAGTCACTTTCTCAAAATGAGATAATAATACATTTAGCTTTTCATCTGTTTTTGCAAGATTTTCTTTGAAAATTTCTTTCATAAATTCAATAAATTCAGCTTCCGTATAATCTTCCAATTTATTTTTTAAATTCATCCTACTTTTTCCTTTTATTGACGTGAATTTTTATATGCCTATTTTATAAGTAATTAATCCTTCATCATAAATATCTTGGTAGGTTCTACCTAAGCTATTAACTAGCGCTTCAACATTAACCGCCATTATTTGTATAACCCCTGTTATTGGTGAAACCAATTCATCTGCGATTTGGATTTCCAAGCTGCTCGCAAACGAATTGGCTCTTAAAAAATCTCCCATGTTTATTATTGACTACCAACGTACTTCTGATGTGGGTAAGAATGCTACTACTTTAACACATTCTAGTAAATCGTAATTAATTTGCATACTAGTTGTAAGACGAAAATCTAGTAGTGTATATAACTCTGTCCAGCCAGTATCTCTCTTTAATATTTTCTGTGGAGGAAGTGATTTTTCAGGATTTCCAAAATGCTCATGAACCCATTGCCGAGACATCATCGGAACTAATGGTGAAGGTAGCTCATTTGGAAACCGGTATTGTGGTTTCTTCTCGTCAATTAAAGTAAGCTCTATAGCAAATAAAACTTTATTAACCCTTCTAAAGGATAAGTAAACACCTTCTTTAGCCATATTTAAAGATATATCAGGATCTCCAGCAAACCCTGTAGGTTTGGTTTTATAAGGAATTAACCCTTCATTAAAAATTTCCTGATAAGTTCTTCCCAGATTGTTTATTAGTACCTCTACATTGACTGTCATTTATACAACCCTTGTTCCTCGTTTATTTTATGCATCCTCTGGCGAGCATTTTCAAGCTGTAAATAACTTTCCAAAATGGTGCTATACCTTATATACCAACAACCCTATGTATAACAATGAGTTGAATAAAACCATGTGTAGCGGAATTATGAAACCTTATTTACTTCTGTTGCACCATATCTTTTCAAGCTCGGTTTTATAGCATCAAAGTTCCTATCTAATGCCGCACGTAAATCTTGCGAATCTCTTTCAATCTGTTCTGACGAATTTCGCCCTCCATAAGTTTGACTGAGTTTTTGATGTACTTCTTCCGGAATAATAATTGCAGATACATTTTTAGAATCAGAATTTAATTCGGAAGGTAATAATTTAGGATATAACGCTTTTAACCTTGCCTTAACCGCAGCAGACGAAGGCATATGATCCGCATGTGTTCCATTTCTTAGCCTGCCCGCAAAGTTTCTATACAAATCCACTTCAAACAATTTCACCGGCGGTTTACTCAAATACACATACACCGGCGGCATATTCGGAATAGGGAGTACCAGAATATAATCTCGGAAATCCTTCTCTTCCGGCATAGGTAACGATTCAATATCGCTGCCCACTTTATCCAAGACAAACAATTAGAAATTACACTTAACTCAAATTTTCTTAAAAGTTATATTACTCACCCTCTGATCTGTAGAATACGCAAAAATTATTTGTGTATTTTGGTACTGATCGCTCATTCGGTCAATATAAGTATCCCATCCTCCAACCATTCCAATAACTGGCAATTTAACAGCCCCCTTTGTCTTTGATGGCTCTCCTAACACAGATTTAACTTTTGTCTTATCCATTTCAGACAAAAATGGGGGTGGCATTTCACCTCTATAAATCCTCATCCTTGGCCCAGATGCAATTAGAGTAATACCGACTGAGATTAACGACCTTGATTTATCTTCAAAAACTAACGTTAATCCATCTTCTGGTATACAGAGAAATTCATCATCTCCTTCAAAGAAATATTCAAATTTATTAGCCGAAATAATCTGTTTTTCAATTAGTTGCTCTGCTGTCTGCGCCAAGTTATCAATTAACTCTTTAATGTTGATTTCCATTATTTTATAACCAAAATCTGGTATGCAATAGAATAAAACTTCGATGTTAAACATGGGTAGTGGTTTGTGAGCCTCTACCCTATCAAAGCAGGAAACTGGAAAAATGACTCCAAATCGTATTTCTAAAAGAGAATTAATTCTTCCTCTGCTCATTCCGTTTTTAAGATATCTCTACCACGTAACATTTTCAGCACGAAGGAAAGTTATTGTCTCAACCTGCTCAAACAAATCATAGGATAATTGTATATAAATACTTTCCTCAGATTCAGGTACATTGTAAAGGTAGAGGTCTTTCCAGCCATATTGACGGTTAAACACCTTGCATGGTGGAAAGGACTTAATTGCTGGCCCCAAATGCTCCTTAATCCATTCACGTGTCATTGAATTAATCAGAGGAGGTGGCAATTGATTTGGGTAAACATAACGGGGCCGTTCTTCATCGATCAATGTCAGAGTGACATGTGTCAATTTCTTACTAACCCGATCGAAAGCTAGAAATACCCCCTCTTTCTGCATATCTAACGACACATAATCATCACCAGAGTCTCCTCTAGGCTTACTCTTATAAGGGATTAATCCTTCATCAAAAATTTCCTGATAGGTTATTCCTAAACTATTAATTAATGCATTAATATCGATCGTCATTATTTTCATAACCCCTGTTCTTGATTAAACTAAGGTTATATTCTCCGCTCAAAAACCAATCCTCTAACATGCAAATCAGCTAAATATAGGACACGAATATTTGTATCAGGATACATAGAGTGAAGTTTCTGGATATAGCAATCATGTCCGCCTACAACACCAATAACGGGAATTTTTGTTTCCCCTGAAGTAACATCGGGTTCCCCCATCAATGTTCTAACAGCAACTTTATCCATTGATAACGTAAATGGAGGCGGCATTTCTCCACGATATATTTCACTACTTCCTGAACTTCTAGAAGTACTAACCAATGTGAATTCAACAGACCTCAATTTTCTCGATTTATCATCGAATACCAAGATAAGGCCAGTTTCAGGTTCATAATTAAATGTTTCAACTCCTTCAAAAAGGTATTCAAACTTTCCAGCCGAAATAAGTTGATTTTCAACTAACGTATCGGCTGTTTTCCCCAGACAATTAATTAACGAATTAATATTAATCGCCATTATTTATATACCCCTGTTCTCGACTAAGCTAAGGTAATATTCTCCGCTTACCTCTCTAACATGCAAATCAGCTAAATATAATCGCGGAAATCCTTTTCCTCTTTTTACCAAATCCCTATTACTTTTTGAAGCCAGGTCTGCCGTTTTTAGCTCTCCATTCTTTTATCGCTTTAAGCACACCTTCAGGACTATCTTCAACTCCATTTTCTGGGTAGAAAATTAGTCCATTTCGTCTGGGATGCTCGGTAATCATCTCAATATGTTTTACTAAACTGTGATATTCGTACTCAGTTTTACATTCACCATCAAAAATTTTGTTCAGCAGAACTAAAAATTCAGCTTCTGTATAATCTTCCAATTTATTTTTCAAATTCACCCCACTTTACCCCCTCTATTAGCATGTATTTTTATATGCCGCTTCGGTGTCAATATGCGCAGATTATCCATGTTATAAACCTCACCACCTTCATTAATTGGTTTAACATGATGAATCTCAAATACTTCCCTACCTCCAACCTGCTCTTCGGGAATTGTATATGGAGAATAACCTTTAGGTACGTTTATCGCATTTGCTCTTGTGAATTGCTTAGACAATTCCGGATCATTACCAACCTCTTTCCAAAACGCCTTTCTGAAATCATCAAAGCTATTAAATGTCCTTCCACGCAATTTATCCGCTATCTGACTGGGGATCGGTGCACCCATATCTTGTCCTGCGCGACTTAGCCAGTTGCCTTCGATTTTTTGCCCCCGACCAGTTACCACTCCCGGTTGATTCCGAGGGGTATTAAACATCACATAGATCGGTTCCATACCTGAATCGGCTGGAAATACCAAAATATAATCTCGGAAATCCTTCTCTTCCGGCATAGGTAACGATTCAATATCGCTGCCCACTTTATCCGGGATCGGCAACACGGTTATTTGCGACGGAATAAATGGTCGTTCCTCATTCCCGGTATGGGCTGGAACCTTAAACTCCTGTTCATTCGGCGTCCATAAAATCGTCGGTCGGTTCTCTCCCGGTTCCCAGAACTCGTAATTACCGGTGGTCCGATTCAGCGTCATCATGCGAACCGGCACTTTATCCAGACCGCCTTCCGGGCTGACATGATATCCCTGAACCGTTATCCTGCCGCTTTTTTCATCTCTGATCCAGCGAAAACGCACTCGAGTAGAAGCTTTACCATACTGTTCCGCTATCTGTCTCAGGCGATAGGGGGTTAGGTAATCTTCCTCACCGTCATTCAACTTAGGTGAATAAAACAGCCCCATTAACCCAATTGTTACCGGATTCGGGGCCGCCAACCAACGCCCTGCACTGATGGCGCTACCACCAATGTAACGCATCACCAGCCCTTCCCCTTCCGCTACCGCGCTACGGGCAGTTGCGGCCACAGCGGTAGCGGCTGCTTCGGCTTTATCTTCACCATCACGGAACCACCGTTTATACCACGGTAATTTTTTATCCTGCGGTTTATCCGGTTCAGGTGGGTGTTGCTTGCCCTGTGGAGGCGGTTCTGGTTTTTGCGGCGTTACAGGAGCAGAAGATGACGGAACCTGATATATCGCCATTCTGCCAAAGTTATCTGCGGGTTCAGCTTCGGTTCCCGCATCAGTACAACCTTTACCCCGCAGGCAGGATTTCGTAAATACCGGTATCGGCGGCGGAGGCGTCGGCGTTACAGACGGCTTTGGCTGAATACTACCCGCTTCCTTTGTCGGCGAGGAGAAACTCTGCATCACTATATTCGCAGGAGCGACAACTCGGTCAGCAGCCTTATCCTGTTTCTCATAGCTGTCCATCTCCGAATTAATGAATCGGGCCCGGCAGGGGAAGTACTCACACTGTCCAATGTGCCAGCCAACTTGCGTCCCATATCAAACACATCGGATACGCCACCAACAATCGTGTAAGTACCGGGATGTTTGCCACAGGTAACCTTATCCCCTTCACGAGCGGTTGCCCGTCCATTGAATGTCATGGTGTGGTCACCAGTAATAATCTGTCCACCACAGGTTGTTTTGTCACCAACGAGCAGAAAATATCCTATTGCCATTTATTCACTTCTCCATTGACTAACCACATGAAGAGTGGATCTGACTGGAATTATCATGTTCTTACCACCTGTTACTTAATATTCATGATTAATAATTCATCAGATTTCAATTTAGAAAGATATAGGAATATTCCGAAAGTTGCCGATTTTTTCGTCTCAGATGGGGCCAAAAGTCCATATTTTGCAACATTTTTTATACAAATACGAAACATTTATGAGCATTACTACTGCGATAATGGTGTAAAGCCGAAAAGGTAATGACGCGGTATGTTTGGGAAACTGGTGAAAAAAACGGTGAAAGGTGGCTTTGCAGATGAAAAACAATATTCAGGAAAACGATATTCAGAAAGTCAAAACGCTGACCAGAAGATCAGCGTTTTGTCATTTATCTCATCAAATATTTATTATTGTCCAAACATCTCTCGTAACCAGCCCGGCGCTTCTTCTTGCTGTTGAACAGGCGCTGATACCGCAGTTTGCTGGCACAAACTCTGTGGATCATAAGTCCAAACCGGTAATGTTCGCCAACCACTGCCGCTACAGCTAAAGCTGCCATCTTGATTAACCGCCATATCGACAATGCCTTCCGGTGGAATGTTATTCAATATCAAAGGCGTCTGATTTTCCAGATAACGGCGATACACATTCAACGCCCCTGTAGCACCGGTCAGATTGGTCGGTTCGTTGTTATCGCGGCCAACCCATGCAATCACCACTTCTTTACCATCGATTCCCGCAAACCAGCTATCTCGTAGATCATTGGTAGTGCCCGTTTTACCCGCCAGATTATAGCGACCAAACTTGGCCGCCAGAGAACGAGAAGTCCCGCTCGCTACCACCTGCTGCATACCGTACAGCGTCAGATAAGCCGCCTGAGCCGGTACCGCCCGTTCAGCCTGTGGGTAACTCTGATATATCACGGTACCATCTTCCGTGATAACAGAACGTAATGCGGAAAGCGTCGCACGGTTGCCGCCGCTCGCCATCGTCTGGTATTCTTGCGCTGCTTCTAAAGGCGTCAAGCTGAGAGAACCCAGTAACATGGCCGGAACCTGATGAATCACTTCCTCCGGTACGCCAAGCCGGATCAAGGTGTTGCTGACATGATCAAGACCAACAGCCAATCCAAGATTCACTGTAGGAATATTCAGAGAATTCGCCAGCGCATCTATTAACATGACACGCCCACGGAAACGACGGTCATAATTTCTCGGTTCCCAAGCTTTACTGTTCGGCAGTTTTACTACCAGAGGTTCATCTGCCAGCCAGTTATTCAACCGATATTGATCAGGTTCACTTAATGCCGCCAAATAGGTAGAAGGTTTCGCCAGTGAGCCAATTGAGCGACGCGCCATCATTGCTCGGTTAAATCCCGCATATTGAGGTTGAGAACCGCCAACCATCGCCCTGATTTCACCACTGATGCGATCGACAATGACCATTGCCCCTTCAAGATCAGCAATTTTGCGGGTTTTTCTCAGGCTGGCAATCCCCTCCTCTACTGCGTTTTCAGCCGCATCCTGAGATACCGGGTCCAATGTAGTGAAGATTTTCACGCCGGACAGATCATTCACTCTATCCCCCAGTCTGTCCTGCAACTCCTTACGAACGAGCTGCATAAACGCCGGTTGTGGGGTAATAACACCACTTTTCGGTTTTACCCCCAGTGGACGAGCGCTCAGTAATTTATACAGGTCTTCATCAATAATTTGCTGGTTTTGTAACAGCTTGAGCACCACATTGCGACGCTGGAGAGCGAGTTTAGGATTACGCCACGGATTATAGAGTGAAGCGCCTTTCACCATACCGACCAGCAACGCCTGTTGATCTAAACTCAATTCATCCACTGGCCGACCAAAATAGTAGAGGCTCGCCAGCGGGAATCCTCGGATCTGCTCATCACCACTTTGGCCTAAATAAACTTCGTTCAAATACAGTTCGAGAATCCGATCTTTGCTGTAACGATAATCCATCAGCACAGCCATATAGGCTTCATTGGCTTTACGTATCAAAGTGCGTTCATTGGTCAGGAACAGGTTTTTAACCAATTGTTGAGTCAGGGTACTTCCCCCCTGAACCGTGCGCCCGGCAGTCAAGTTAGCCAATACGGCACGCCCAATGGAAAGAATACGGATGCCATCATGTTGATAGAAATGGCGATCTTCCGTCGCCAGCAAGGTGTTAACCAGTAACTCTGGGAAACCCGAACGTGGCACAAATAACCGCTGCTCCCCATTGGGAGACTGCAACATAGTAATCAGCTTCGGATCAAGACGGAAAAATCCAAACTGACGCTGATTTTCCAGATTTTCGATCCCTGTCAAACGATTATCGCTGAAAGTCAGCAAAGCGTGGATCTGTCCCTCTTTGCTGTCAGGGAAATCAAACGGACGGCGCAACATTTCAATGGTTTCACCTCTGACAGAAAACTCGCCTGGACGGGTAATTTTCGTCACCTGACGATACTGCATTCCTTCCAGCAGGCGCACCATCTCTTTCTTGCTGTAGTTCATGCCCGGTTCAAGATTAACCATGCGGCCATAAACTGCCGCAGGCAACTCCCAAACTTTTCCGTCAATGCGATCGCGGATTTTGGCATCCAGATAGACACCATAAGCCGCCAGCAATACGGCAAAAATAATAAATATCTTGAATAACAACCAGAACCAACGCCACTTTTTCTTCGGTGGACGGGAATACATTCCTTTCGTTGTCATGGGTTGATCCTCTTCATCATCGTAATCATCATCTTCATAGCCATTATCATCATCCAACAGATACCGTCTTTTTGACGGCCGCTTACGGCGGGATACCCATTTTTTGCCTTTACGTCCGATTGGTTGACGATCTTCACCAGACATTCCAAAATTCTCCAAAGCCGTTTAGATGCTAATTAATATCTTTTAATGAATCTATTCGCCGGCAAAAAAGTTGTTAAATTCTACTGCGAATATTTTTTTACCCGCCGAGTGGGTAACGTATTTGCCGGATCATCCGGCCATAGATGTTTTGGGTAACGCCCTTTCATCTCTTTTTGCACTTCTCGATACGAGCCTCGCCAAAAAGCGGCCAAGTCTTGCGTAATCTGCAATGGCCTTTGGGCTGGCGATAATAATTCAAGCACCACGGTTACCCGCCCTTTCGCCAGAGATGGGCTCTGCTGCTCTCCATACATTTCCTGCATCCGAACAGATAATACAGGTGGTTTATCACTGAAATAACAGATTGCTATCCGACTGCCAGTTGGGACAGTGTAATAAATAGGCAGTTCATTATCCAGACACTGTTGTTGTCGCCAATCCAGTAAACTTTCCAGTGCCGGCAACAAATCAATCTGTTTCAACCCTTTCAAATCACGCACACCAGTAAGAAACGGCATCAACCAATCATCAAGAGAAGCCATTAATGCATCATTATCTACTGCCGGCCACTCCAGTTCAGGCAACCATTTGGCCGCACATTGGATACGAATGCACAATTGAGCAGCCGCAGGTGACCAGTTCAACTCATGTAATCCCTCACTGCGTAACCAGTTTAGCAGGGCCTGTTGTAATTGCTCATTTGAAGGTTTTGCCAATCGTTGGGCTTTCACTATCAGATTGCCGCATTGCAGCCGATTCCAAGCCTGTAACGTCCCTTTATTATCATCCCATTCAACGGCACTCTGTTCGCTAAATAAATTCGGTTGTTGCTGTATCAGTCGTTCAATATCCAGAGGACAAGCCAGCAAAATACGCGCATCAGGATTTCTGCTGTTTTGTAATAATGAAGGAGCCACCAGCCACGATTCGCCGGATAACTTTTCTTCATCATCGATTATCGCGCCCAGACCATTCGCCAGTTGAAAACGCCCGCCCTTATCCCGATTTTTGGCGATTCGATCAGGGAAACCTTGGGCTAATAGCATTGCAGCAAGTCCACCGTCTGGCTCCCCAAAATGATCGCCCATATTCCTAGCTAACTGCTTTGCCCGCCGTAACCAATGAGCCTGTCGCTGCTCAACCCAATAAGTAATATCCGGCTGACCATCACGGGGCGGTTCCTCCAGAATCGCAGTCAGCATAGCGGCAGTCGCCAGCATATCAGCCCCTTGTTCTAAACCTGCACATAACATCGCCGCCAGGCGCGGATCACTGCCGGATTCCGCCATTTTTCTGCCTCTGGACGTTAACTGACCATTGTTATTGATTGCACCTAACTGCAATAACAGCGATTTGGCTACCGCCAAAGCTGCCGCAGGCGGCATATCTAGCCAATGAAGCTGAGAAGTATCACAGCATCCCCATAGCAATAAGGAGAGCCATAAGCTACTGAGATCAGCATTCAGAATTTCTGGCTCACTATGTTCTGACGCTCTTTCTGCCTGTTCCTGGCTGAATAGATGCCAACAAACGCCGGCTTCCAGTCGGCCTGCTCGACCCGCTCGTTGTGTCATAGACGCCTGACTGATGCGTTGAGTGATCAGACGAGTCAACCCATTTTTGGGTTCAAAATGCGTCGTGCGCTCAAGGCCGCTATCAACCACCAACCGGATACCTTCAATCGTTAAGCTGGTTTCTGCAATGTTAGTCGCCAAAACAACTTTACGGCGTCCACGTGGTGAAGGTTCGATAGCTTTTTGTTGCTCAGCCAATGACAACGCACCGTATAACGGGCAGAGATCGGTATCCTCGGCAACTATCTCTTTAAGCCGTCCACATACCCGTTGAATTTCCCCACTGCCCGGCAAAAACAACAGCACAGAACCTTGCTCCTGTTGGAGTAACCGCAATACAACTGAGGCTACACATTGTTCAAAAGGTTGGTGAGCAGGCAAAGGACAATAATGTCTGGTCACCGGAAAACTTCGCCCTTCTGAAATAATCACTGGCGCATTAGGTAATAAGGAAGAGAGCCGCTGATTATCCAGTGTCGCCGACATGATCAAAATTCGTAGATCATCCCGCAGCCCTGCCTGTACATCCAGCAACAATGCCAGCGCCAAATCAGCCTGCAAGCTGCGCTCATGGAATTCATCCAGAATCACCAGAGAAACCCCTGTCAACATGGGGTCCTGCTGTAACATTCGGGCCAAAATACCTTCTGTTACCACTTCAAGACGAGTAGTCGCACTCACTTTCGTTTCTGAACGCATCCGATAACCCACCGTCTGCCCGGTATTTTCATTCAATTGAGCAGCAAGGCGATTAGCAACACTGCGAGCAGCAATCCGCCGGGGTTCTAACATTATGATGCGCCCAGAAAAATCGGCTCTCTTCAGAATTTCCAATGGCAAGACTGTCGATTTCCCGGCGCCGGCCGGAGCATGAAGCAGGACCTGTTGTGAACTTTTCAACGCACTCAAAACAGGTTCGACGACCTCATATACAGGCAATAAAGACACAAACACTCCATACAAAGAAAGTTAACTTTCAACCGCCGGCATTGTAGCATTACCCGCTTCAATCTTATGCCATCAGTCATCAAGGAGTTTTTATGGAATTCCATCCACCCTTACAATCCGCCACGCTAATTCGTCGTTATAAACGCTTCCTGGCTGATGTCATTACACCGGAAGGTGAAACACTGACCATCCATTGTGCCAATACAGGCGCCATGACCGGCTGTGCGACACCGGGAGATACAGTTTGGTACTCCACATCTGATAATCCCAAGCGTAAATACCCCAACAGTTGGGAATTGACAGAAACACAGGATGGTCACTGGATTTGCGTTAATACGCTCAGAGCAAATGATTTAGTCGCTGAGGCCATTGCCAAAAATGCCATTCCAGAATTTTCTGAATATAAAAAAATCAGTCGGGAAGTAAAATATGGCGAAGAGAACAGCCGGATAGATCTATTGTTACAAGCAGAACAACAGGTTAATTGCTATATTGAAGTGAAATCAGTGACACTACTCCAAGAAAATTGCGGCTATTTCCCTGATGCTGTCACGACCCGTGGGCAGAAACACTTGCGGGAATTGCAGCACATAGCAGAACAAGGACAAAGAGCGGTGTTATTTTTTGCGGTCTTGCATTCTGGCATCAGACAGGTCGCTGCGGCCGCACATATTGATCATAATTATTCATCTCTTTTGGAACAAGCGCAAAATTCTGGGGTCGAAGTTATCTGTTACCAGGCCAACATGACAGGAAAAGGGATGATTTTAGGCGATAAGTTAACTTTTGTACTAAAATAATTAATTTATCGATTTACCTAATTATTTGCAGCCAGGTTGTACAAGGTGTAAAGGCATGCAATACATTTGCTTCCACACCATTGTGAAACTAATGGCAGGAACAATTGCCAACCCATGCTCCATCTGCTATTTATAGCGGCCTGTTTTTTTCCCCGCTAGGGGTTTGTTTGATAGTGCGTGTGTAGGAGAAGTATTATGCAAGAAGGGCAAAAACGTAAAACCTCGTCCTTAAGCATTCTCGCCATCGCTGGGGTAGAACCTTACCAAGAAAAGCCAGGTGAAGAATACATGAACGATGCCCAGTTGGCGCATTTCAAGCTAATTCTTGAAGCATGGCGCAATCAACTCAGGGATGAAGTAGATCGTACTGTATCTCATATGCAAGATGAGGCAGCGAACTTCCCTGATCCAGTTGACCGTGCGGCGCAGGAAGAAGAATTCAGTCTTGAATTACGTAACCGCGATCGTGAGCGTAAATTGATTAAGAAGATCGAGAAAACCCTGAAAAAAGTCGAAGATGACGATTTCGGTTTTTGTGAATCCTGTGGCATTGAGATCGGCATCCGTCGTTTGGAAGCCCGTCCAACCGCAGATTTGTGTATTGATTGTAAAACTCTGGCCGAAATCCGTGAAAAACAGATGGCTGGCTAATTAATGGTGTTCCGAATACGGCGTCTTCATGGCGCCGTATATACCCTATGGATTTCAAGATGCATCGCGACGGCAAGGGAGCGAATCCCCGGGAGCATAGATAGCTATGTGACCGGGGTGAGTGAGTGCGGCCAACAAAGAGGCAACTTGAAAGATGACGGGTATAAACAATCGCCGCTGATCCCCATATGATAAAATCTGAACGTCCCCGCGCTTATATTGGGCGTTTCGCCCCGTCACCTTCTGGCGACCTGCATTTTGGTTCATTAATCACTGCTATTGGCAGCTATTTGCAAGCCCGCGCTTGTCAGGGAAAATGGCTGATACGTATTGATGATATTGATCCGCCTAGAGAAGTTCCCGGTGCTGCCGACCGTATTCTTCATGCGCTTGAGCATTACGGTTTACATTGGGATGGTGAAATTCTCCATCAATCTCAGCGCCATGAGGCTTACCGCCATATCCTTAATCAATTGCAACAACAAAGCTTAAGCTATTACTGCACCTGTACCCGTCAACGCATTCACCAGACTAATGGTTTTTATGATAGAAATTGTCGTGAATTAAATTTGCCCGTTGATCATGCAGCAATTCGATTCAAACAACGTCATCCGGTTTACGGTTTTGAAGATAAACTGCAAGGATATCTGAACGCCGATCCGGTCATGGCTGAGGAAGATTTTATTATTCACCGTCGTGACGGCTTATTTGCCTATAATTTGGTAGTTGTTATTGATGATGATTACCAAGGGGTGACCGAGGTAGTAAGAGGGGCTGATTTGATCGAACCAACTGTCCGTCAGATTGCGCTTTATCAGCAGTTAAATCTGAAAATACCTGACTATATTCATTTACCACTCGCTCTGAATAAGGATGGCAACAAACTTTCCAAACAGAATCATGCTCTGCCGATCCCATTGGATGATCCCCGGCCATTACTGATTAAGGCATTATCTTTCCTTAATCAACCTGTCATAGAAAACTGGCAAGACCTTTCCCGTGATCAATTGTTGAAAAAAGCAACAGAACGTTGGGAGCTGGACCGAATTCCACGACAAGGTAAAATACATAGGTAACGTGAATAAAGTTACGGTTAGTCATAACAACCATTCTCAAAAAATACACAGTAGGCTATGATTAGCCGCTGTTTTTTATTTGTTTTATATGATTAGTTACTTATCGAGGTGTACCATTTTTAACCGAGTAGCAAATTTCTGCCGTAACTTATTGATCCGCGAAGGGAAAACTAACCGCGAACCACAGGCAGCCAGTGAAGGATCAATCACCGGATCTAATCGTTCTACTCAGGAAGAGTACGTAACTCTTCACTCTAATCGCCAAAACTACCATCAATCTTCATCCAATGTGAAAAGACAAAGGAAGATTGAACAGGAGAATCCTCATTCGGATTCATTGATAACGATAATTCCACGGGAACAACATCGTATTTCCCGCAGAGATATCAGTGAAAATGCGCTGAAAGTTCTTTACCGTCTGAATAAATCCGGCTTTGAAGCCTATCTGGTCGGCGGCGGCGTCCGTGATTTATTACTCGGTACGAAACCGAAAGATTTTGATATTGCCACCAATGCCACGCCAGAACAGGTACGTAAACTATTTCGCAACTGCCGTTTAGTTGGACGCCGCTTTCGTTTAGCTCATATTATGTTTGGTCAGGAAGTGATTGAAGTCGCAACATTCCGTGGTCCACATGAACAAACGGGTTCTGATGATAAAAATCAGTCACAACAAGCACAAAGCGGTATGTTACTACGGGATAACATCTTCGGATCAATTGAAGAAGATGCTATGCGCCGCGATTTCACCATAAATAGCCTCTATTACGGCATCAATGATTTCTCTCTGCGTGATTATGCTGGCGGCCTTCATGATCTGGAAACCGGTGTTATCCGTTTGATTGGCGATCCTGAAACTCGCTATCGAGAAGATCCAGTAAGAATGCTGCGTGCGATCCGGTTCGCCTGCAAACTCAATATGACCATCAGCGAAGATACCGCCGAACCGATTTCTCGTTTGGCTTTTCTGCTGAGTAATATTCCACCAGCCCGTCTGTTTGAAGAATCTCTAAAACTTTTACAAACCGGTCAAGGCTACAGCACTTATCAACTTCTGCGCGAATACCACCTATTTCAACCACTTTTCCCATTGGTTCAACGCTATTTCACCGAAAATAACGACTCGCCAATGGAATGTATGGTCAATCAGGTTTTAAAGAATACCGACTACCGGTTACAGAACGATAAACGAGTTAATCCAGCGTTTTTGTTCGCCGCGATGCTCTGGTATCCACTGGTTGAACATGCAGAAAAGCTGTCCCAAGAAGGCGGCCTGGCTTACTACGACGCTTTTGCATTGGCTATGAATGATATTCTGGATGAGCAATGCCACTCCATTGCTATTCCTAAGCGTCTGACAACCGTCATGCGTGATATCTGGCAATTACAGTTACGTCTGCCACGCCGTCACGGTAAGCGAGCAAACAAGCTGATGGAACATCCTAAATTCCGTGCTGCCTATGATTTGCTGGAACTGCGAGCCAATGTCGAAAACCGCAATGAACTAAAAGAGCTTGCCCATTGGTGGGGAGAGTTTCAGCAAGTCAATGCATCACAGCAGCGGAGTATGATTTCCGACTTGGGCAGTGAGATCGTCCGTCGTCGTACACGGCCGCGCCGTCACCATAAACCAAGACTAAGCAGGAACGGCTGATAATCATGGCTCGTGTTTATATCGCTATTGGCAGCAATCTGGCGGAACCTATGCAGCAAGTAAAAAATGCGCTTGCTGCATTAAAAGATCTACCGGAAACAGAATTTATTACCAGCTCCTCACTGTATCGTACTAAACCGATGGGGCCGCAGAATCAACCTGATTTTCTGAATGCGGTAGTCGCGCTGGAGACCATGCTAACACCGGAAGAGTTACTCAATCACACTCAAGCGATCGAACTGGCTCAAGGGCGGGTAAGAAAAGATGAGCGCTGGGGGCCAAGAACACTGGATCTGGATATCATGCTATTTGGCGATCGGGTGATTAATACCGAACGCTTGACCGTGCCTCACTACGGACTAAAACAACGCGAATTTATGCTCTACCCGTTAGCTGAAATTGCCCCTGACCTCATATTTCCTGATGGGGAAGCTTTATCTGAAAGACTAAAACATATCCCAGAAAACGGCCTGGCACTTTGGCTGCAACAGCAGTCCTCTGATTCTAATCATTACATATAAGGAATCTCAGTTCAGTCCGTGGCCGATTTCTGTACATAACAAGAAAAATTGCAGGAGAAGGAAAATAGATAATGAAACCAATAACCATGACTGATCTGAATCAGCTCAAGAAAGAAAAACGTAAGTTCGCGACTATTACCGCTTATGACGCCAGCTTTGCCCACCTGTTCGCTGAACAAGGCATCGATGTCATGCTGGTTGGCGACTCACTGGGCATGACAGTGCAAGGGGCTGATACCACTATTCCAGTGACAGTTGAAGATACTGTCTATCACACTCGTTGCGTCCGTACCGGAGCACCTTATACTTTTATTATTGCCGATATGCCCTTCATGAGTTACGCCACACCAGAGCAGAGTTGTGAAAACGCAGCTAAGCTTATGCGGGCTGGCGCTAACATGGTGAAACTTGAAGGCGGTAGTTGGTTATACGATACCATTAGTATGCTTACCGAGCGTTCTGTACCCGTTTGCGCTCATTTAGGGCTCACTCCCCAGTCAGTTCATATTCTGGGCGGTTATAGAGTTCAGGGACGTGATGAAGAATCAGCGAATCAATTGATAAAAGATGCAATTACCTTAGAAAAGGCGGGTATACAACTGCTGGTACTAGAATGCGTCCCTGTTGATTTGGCTAAACGTATCACCGATGAATTACAGATCCCGGTAATTGGTATTGGCGCCGGTAATGTGACTGATGGGCAAGTTTTAGTGATGCATGACGTACTAGGCATTACAGTCAGCCCGCCTAAATTTGTGAAAAACTTCCTTGAAGAAGCAGGAAATATACGTGATGCCATCCGCTTATATAAAGAACAGGTGGAAAGCGGCGTCTACCCAGGTAAAGAACACTCATTTTATTAATAAATTACCCTTATTAGCCCGAAGGCTGCAAACAGACTAAGGAGTATTAAGCAATGCTGATTGTCGAAACTGTACCGATTCTACGCCGTGAAATCCGCCGTTGGCGTCAGGAAGGAAAACGCATTGCACTGGTGCCGACAATGGGTAACTTGCACAACGGCCATATGACGTTAGTCGATACAGCCAAAGGGCAAGCAGATATTGTAATCGTCTCTATTTTCGTCAACCCGATGCAGTTTAATCGCCAAGATGATCTGGCAAGATATCCCCGCACTTTACAGGAAGATTGCGAAAAACTTCATCAACGCGGCGTCGATCTGGTATTTGCTCCCGCCGATAAGGAAATATACCCTGATGGTATGGAATATCAGACCTATGTTGACGTTCCTGGGCTTTCTACTATGTTGGAAGGGGCCAGTCGTCCCGGTCATTTCCGGGGTGTTTCAACCGTGGTGAGCAAACTATTCAATCTAGTACAACCAGATTTAACCTATTTTGGCGAAAAAGATTTTCAACAATTACAACTTATTCGCAAAATGATTGCCGACTTGGCTTATGATATTACGCTGGTTTCAGTACCCACGGTGCGCGATAAAAATGGTCTGGCTCTTAGTTCACGTAATAACAATTTAACAGCCGATGAACATCTAATCGCTCCAGAACTCAGCAAGATTATGCGATCTATCGCTGAAAAAATGGCGCAAGGCGAACGCTACACAGAACAATTGCTCACTCAAGCTTCCGCGCAGCTACACGAAGCGGGCTTTGTACCTGATGAGTTGTTTATCTGTGACGCCGAAACATTGGCGCCGTTAAATACCGAAAGCAAAAAAGCCGTTATTCTAATGGCTGCTTGGTTAGGGCAGACCCGTTTGATCGATAATCAGCAAGTAGATTTAACGCAATAATCGCCGTTGTTGTATCAGACGTTATTGATACAAAAAAGGTTCTAAGTTGTCATCGAATCAGGAGAAAAACCATGTTGCGCACGATGCTACAAGGGAAATTGCACCGGGTGAAAGTCACTCAGGCAGATCTGCATTACGAAGGTTCCTGTGCAATTGATCAGAATTTCATGGATGCAGCCGGTATTCTGGAATATGAAGCTATTGATATCTATAACGTGGATAACGGCGAACGTTTTTCCACTTATGCTATCGCCGCTGAACGGGGTTCTAGAATAATTTCAGTTAACGGAGCAGCAGCACGCCGTGCTGCGGTAGGTGATAAGCTAATTATTTGCTCATACGTACAAATCCCTGACGAAGATGCCCGTCACCATAAGCCTAATGTCGCTTATTTTGACGGTGATAATATAATGAGCCGTATAGCTAAAGCCGTGCCAGTTCAGGTAGCTTAAATTGAATTTAGTCCCCTAAAATTAGTAAGCAAAATTTAGGGGGCTTCAAAAATAGAAACTTTTAATAAATTACCGGATTTAGGTCCTCAACCCTCGCCCTGTTTCAATTAAATACCAGGCAACAAGATAAAAAACCACAATAAATGCGGTCAAAACACTTAATGTAATTATCAAAGAAACATCGGTAATACCCAGGAAACCATAACGAAAACCACTAATCATATAAACAATCGGGTTCAGCTTGGAAACCGCTTGCCAAAATGGGGGTAATAATGTCAATGAATAAAACACCCCGCCAAGATAGGTCAGTGGCGTTAATACGAAGGTTGGAATAATGCTGATATCATCAAACGTTTTAGCGAAAATCGAATTCAGCAAACCACCTAGTGAGAATAAAATGGAGGTCATCAACAACGTGACAACAATCATCCACCACGCATGAATATGAAGCGGAACAAAAAATAGAGAAACCAATGTCACCAGAATACCGACGCAAACACCACGGGCAACACCACCACCAACAAAACCCACAATAACTATGTGTGTCGGAACCGGCGCTACCAATAATTCCTCAATACTGCGCTGGAATTTCGCGCCAAAGAAAGAGGAAGAAACATTGGCATAAGAGTTAGTAATCACCGCCATCATAATCAGGCCAGGGACAATAAACTGCATATAATCGACACCGCCCATTTCTCCAATGCGCGAACCAATCAAGCTACCGAAGATAATAAAATAGAGCGACATGGTAATAACCGGCGGTAATAAAGTCTGTACCCAAATACGACCAAAACGGGTAATTTCTTTAATCCAGATAGTTTTTAGCGCCACCCAGTACAACTGAATCATTTACTCTCTCCTTGCTTGTTGTTCACTAAGCTGACAAATAACTCTTCCAGACGGTTCGCTTTATTGCGCATGCTCAGAATATGAATACCCTGAGCGCTTAATTGGGCAAATACGCTATTTATTCCCTGACCACGTTGAACATCCACTTCCAAAGTAGAGGCATCCAGCAGCCGATAATCATATCCTACCAGTTCAAGAGTTGGATTTTGCGTTGCCAGATCGAAGAAGAATGTTTCAGACTCCACCCGGCTGAGCAAATTTTTCATACTGGTGTTTTCCACCAATTCACCATGCTGAATAATACCAATATTACGGCACAGCATTTCTGCTTCTTCTAAATAGTGAGTCGTTAGAATAATTGTCGTTCCCTGTGCATTCAGTTGTTGCAAAAAACTCCACATAGAGCGACGAAGTTCAATATCAACACCGGCAGTCGGTTCATCAAGGATCAATAACTTAGGCTGATGCATCAAAGCACGTACAATCATCAAACGTCGTTTCATGCCACCAGACAGACGAATCGCCCGTTGGTTGCGTTTTTCCCACAGATCTAACTGCGACAGATAAGTTTTCGCTCTGGCTTGCGCCACTTTCCGCGGTACGCCATAGTAACCGGCCTGATTGAGAACAATCTGCAACACCGTCTCAAACGGATTAAAGTTAAACTCTTGCGGAACAAGACCTAACTGGCGTTTAGCATTCACAATATCGGTATCAATATCATAGCCAAACACTTTAACCTTACCGCTGCTTTTATTTACCAGAGAGCTAATAATGCCGATTGTGGTGGACTTCCCTGCACCATTCGGACCCAATAATGCGTAGAAGTCTCCAACTTCCACATTCAGGTCTATCCCACGCAGCGCCTTAACACCATCAGTGTAAGTCTTAGTAAGCTGCGTTAACTCCAATGCATAAGTCATAAATTACAAAACACCTTTATTATCTGGTCGCTTTTGCGTGCAATGTGGAAACATAATGCTCCTTTTCTGCCTGACTTTCTTTGCAAAAACAGCAGAAAGATTAAAAACAAACAGCAACAAAATATTAAAATTTTAATTGATGTTGTATATGATTCTATCTTAAAGAAACACTACCAGGCTATGAATCATGATGAAAAAAATAGAAGAGCTGCTTGCCAATAACAAGCAGTGGTCAGAATCGGTTAACGAAGAAAACCCAAGTTTTTTCAAAGAATTAGCAAAATCACAAAAACCTCGGTTCTTATGGATTGGCTGTTCAGACAGTCGGGTACCCGCAGAAAAACTAATTGATGCCGCCCCCGGTGACTTATTTGTTCACAGAAACGTTGCAAACCTGGTGATTCATACTGACTTAAATTGTCTTTCAGTTATTCAATATGCCGTAGACGTACTGGAAGTTGAACATATCATTATCTGCGGACACTACGGTTGTGGTGGTATCGAAGCCGCAATTGACGGCACCGAACTGGGATTGATTAACAACTGGCTGCTGCATATCCGTGATCTCTGGTATAAACACAGTTCTATGCTAGGTGAATTACCCCCGAATGAGCGTCTGAACCGTCTGTGCGAAATTAATGTTGTTGAACAGGTATATAACCTTGGCCACTCAACTATTATGCAAGCAGCATGGAAACGAGGCCAGAAAGTGATGATCCACGGTTGGGTTTACGGTATTCATAATGGTCAATTGCAGGATCTTGAAGTGACGGCTGATAGCCGTGAAAAACTGGAACTTGCCTATCGCCAGACCGTATCCAAATTGACGAATAAGAAGTAAGTTTTCAGATCACTAACAAAATACGCTGTAGAAAAGGTTATATTTAACCTCTTCTATAGTGTAATTAATAGCTATTTTTATTTTCCAAGTTTATATATATGGTAATAAAAAGAAAAAAATCCGAAAGATAAGCACAAATTTAGTTATATCCATCTGTAAATTAAGATCTACGAATAGATAAATCATCATCAATTAAAGGATTATTTAAGGTTGGTCATTAATCATTTTATCACCACGTTTTTTTCATATTCGCCGTTTTAATAAAAGGTTCATTTAAAACAGCCGGAGCATTAAGTTTAGCAATAAAAGCATTAAAAATTTCTGGCGATACAACCATAAAAGAATACCCCAATAAAGTATTTTCAGCATCACGCTTGATTGTATCAAGGATATATTCAGTAACGGTTTTCCCCTTCACTTTTGCTGCTCTATCTATTAAATCCCGATCCTCCTGCCTAATCCTCAAGTGGAGTGTCTTATTTTTACGACTCTCACTAATTACGATCATTTCAAGTCTCCTTATGCTATAAGTGATATAAATAATACACAAATATAACACTATTATCATCACACTTTTGGAGAGAGAAATTCACATTAGGCATTGGACAATGATGTTATTAACATTAAGATATAAGAGATTTTTAATTTATTTTCATAAGATTACACAATAGAATGCTCATTAGTGTAAAAATCAGTATTTTTTGATTGAATTAACACACTAAAGTATAATAGTAAAAACCTTGATTATGCAGAAATAAAACATCCAATAGTTAATTAACCCATTAAATGAATCAGGTAAATCAGGATATTATTATAATATTTTTTACAATTTCTGTAATTATTCCTAGAATCAAGAAATTACTTATCCTCAATAATGTAAAATGAGTAATTAACCTGAATATCCATTAATTACCATTCATTGAATAATTAAATATTACAGAAATTATATGTATTTATTGACATGCAATGACAACTTACGCATAGTGTGCATATACAGTATACGAGACTAGTATGATTAAAAGCTTCAAACACAAAGGATTGGAAAAATTTTTCAAAACTGGTTCTACCGCTGGCATTCAGCCTAAACATGCCCTAAAGCTGCAAATCCAGCTAACTGCATTGAATATGGCTAAAAAACCAGAAGATATGAATGCCCCTAGCTGGAAACTTCATCCACTAAAAGGCGCAAATCTTAACGGTCACTGGGCAATATCTGTTAACGGTAATTGGCGTTTAACATTTAGATTTGAGGGCGAAGATATAATTCTCGTTAATTATCAAGATTATCACTGAGGGCAATAAAATGAAAATGCATAAACCAGCACACCCAGGCATAGTTCTGCGTGAATATCTTGGTGACATATCTGTCACAGAGGCAGCAAAGGCTCTCGGTATAACCAGAGCTGCATTATCCCGCATATTAAACGGCAATGCAGGAATATCTGCTGATATGGCCCTGCGACTGGAAGCTGCATTAGGTACCAGTGCCGAAATGTGGACAGGAATGCAATCTCAGTATGAACTGTGGATTGCCTCACAACACAAAAGACCAGAAATAAAACCAATACTAGCCCACCTCTGATAGCGTAATAAGGAGGCTTTACTTAGCCAACCGCAACACTACACATCATGCCTGAATCACATAAGCCAAAAACGGCAACCCAAAAGTTGCCGCTTTCAAATGAGATAAAACTACTCTTCTAACAAAACCACATGGCCGATATAAGGCAAATGACGGTAAAGTTGCGCGTAATCGATACCATAACCCACCACAAATTTATCCTCAATTGAATAACCAATCCACTCAACCGGAACATCAACTTCACGGCGGGAAGGTTTATCCAGCAAGGTACAGATTGCCAGTGATTTTGGCTCACGCAGCGCCAAAATTTCACGCACTTTATTCAGGGTATTACCTGAATCAATAATATCTTCCACAATCAATACATGCTTACCGCGAATATCTTCGTCCAGATCTTTCAGGATTTTCACATCACGCGTGGAATTCATACCGCTACCGTAACTGGAAGCCGTCATAAAGTCGACTTGATGAGGGATCTGAATTTCACGGCATAAATCAGCCATAAAAATAAATGAACCTCTCAGCAATCCGACCAACACCAGCTCACTACCGCCGTCACGATAGTGTTCAGTAATCTGTTTTCCCAGTTCAGCAATACGTTGTTTAACCTCCTGTTCGGAGATCATAACTTCTACAGTGTGTTTCATTATAAAGTTAACCAATTGTTTTTAATGGTAATAATCAAGATAAAGATCAGTGAAAATCATGATTATTAGTATGTCGATTGATACACCGTTCTTTTGAACGGATAAAATAACACTTAGAAGCATCATTACAAATAAAATTGAAACAGGAAACTTTACGCCCCCTTTCAGTAATGCATAAATTCCGAACAACTACAATCGAATGGTGATTATCAAAAATTCTTCGAAAATATGGGGTATCTCAAACAAAGATTAAAGATGGTTTCTGATGATCACTATGTCTATGGCAACATCTTTAATTTGGGATTAGGTTGTAACAAAACATTAGCGGCAACTCTGTAAAGCTTAGTTTCTTCATCATAAGTTTTATTTATATTTTTCCCACTCACAAAATATAACGTCATCCCATCAGCACAAGGTAGAATTTCTATTAATTTTTTCCTTTTAAGAGTTCTAAGAGCCTTATGTAAATCATCAATGCTTATTTCCAATGTTTCTGCAAGGATTTCATCGGAACAAATAACCGAACTTTCAATAAAACAGCCAGAATTATAGGCCAAAAACGTATACAGTGAGGCTGAGTGAGGATGACTTACTGCTAAAACTTTAAGCTTTTTTTCTTCATCAATGATTCCCTGACTCAAAGCAACACATTCATTGCAGATGTAAACGCTTGGACCAGCAATCAATTTAGCTACTTCATCTTGCTTTTTCCCACAAAAGGAGCAGTACAAACATTTTTCAGTCATGATGCCTCCACCATTCAATAACTCATGACAAACTGAAATACTCCAGGTAGCGCCAGTTGTTACTGCTATTCTTTACTCATAGAAAACGCAAAGTTTCTATATTCTATCTGCCATGTATTGAACAACATTAAAAAAAGAGACTACCAAGTCTATCTTGTTAAATTTCTTCGGACTGATGAACTACAAAACCTATTTGAGATGTTTTACCTCAATTAGATTTATCTTTAATAACTTCCTGGAACTTATCATAGGTTTCAGGATTAAAAAGTGATAAAGACTCTATCTGATCGAGTGGAAGAACATGACGAAATTGATAAACACTCAAAGGCTTTGAAGTCAGTGTAATACCTTCATTCCTGTAATGATCAGCGTAATTATGCTCGACACAAAATGTCAGCGTATCTTTATCTCTATAACCGCTCATAAAAGGAATGATAACGATAGTATCAGTATCTAAATGATGAAATCTCGCTTCATCAACCATTCCAACATAAACTTTTCTCGACTTTAAAGTAATTAACAACAACAGACCACTTTCAATTGACTCCAAAAGAAGTCTTTCAATAGCACTGTTAGATGCGATTTCTTTAAAAACACCATTGCGTTTCTCAGGATTTCTGAAATCTTTCTCAGCTTTATAGGATGCACTGATACTTATCAACACTGTAAAACTTAACACAAGAACAGAAAAAACACTCAACCCCACCAACCGGTGGTTAAACAAATTATAAGCAAAAGTAAAAGGGATATATTTTACACCAAAATATGCTGGGATGTTCAGTAACATCATAACAGCAAAGATTAAACAGCTCAGTGTTAAAGCCAGACAAAAACCTACGATAAGAAAAAAGCCACCTTGTCGCGCTACTTCAAAGTAAGCATTCCAACCGATGGCTTTATTTTGCTTAAATCTAGATGGTAGATGACTATTTGTATAAACATAACCACATACTAAAACAACAATAATCACAGCTGCCCACATTGATGGTTATCCCTCTTTTTTAGTACTCAACCACTTAACGTTTGCAGCGAAAGCCCGTTGAACATCAGGATTACAACGATTCAGAGTAACCGTTCCAGTACGATTAATGATGAATTTTTCATCTTTCTGTTCAGTATCAAAACAAGTTTCTTTATGTGCGCCAACGAGACGTGTCATCACCCTTTCCGGAGAAATAAGAGCACATCCCACCCTCTTGAAAAAATTAGACACTTTTCTCCTCCTTTCATAAGAAAAAACAATCTACTGCACCACAGTGTAGTACCTACAGAATAGCTGTACAACGTTTTGTTGTGCTCATCACTGTTCATTAAGACATCTATCAACATCAGCTTATAATAGAAATCATTACATATAATTCTTATTCGATTATGTACACCATATGAGAATAATTCATTGAATTATAATTCAAAATGACATCGCCATGATTTACAAAGCACGATAAAACCATCTTCAATAAGCCAAATCAGAGTCAATCTTCTGGCAAGATTATAAATTATTTACTAACAGTAAAACCCACCATCATGCCGGTATCTTCATGCTCCAGTAGATGACAATGCGCCATAAATGGATGTTTCGCTCCCGCCGTATGCTTGAACTGAACCAGCACTTCACTCTCCTTACCTTCCACATGAACAATGTCTTTCCAACCACTGCGGTGAGCAGCAGGCTTACGGCCATTTTCACTCAAAATACGAAAGCGGGCGCCGTGGATATGGAACGGATGCAGCATCATATCGCCAACCCCAGAAATCACCCAACGCTCATACTGCCCCTGTTTCACATCAAAAGCAGGTTCCATCATGGAGAAAGCCCGTCCATTAATGGTGTTCGCATGATGGAAATTTAGTTCACCACCATGATGCATATCTCCGTGGTTCATATTCCCATGATCCATTTCCATACCCGCCATAGCACGCTCACCGTAGCGTTGAGACAACATCATCATTCCCTGCATATCCAGACGACTATCCATCGTCAGATGTAAACGACGCCGATTCAAACCGTTAAAAGAAGGCAATGTAGGAAGGGTGGCAAGCTGTTCCGACAGTATTGTGCGGCTAGAAAAAAGCTGAGGTCGAATACGTAAAACCGGCAGTGGCTGCTCAAATGGCGGTAATGTCATCCCTATCTGAACCACAGGCAACGTCACCAGATCGAAAGATTTGCCATCCGAGGCATCTATAACTACCTCAAAACGTTCTCCCGCCAGAATCGGTAACTCATTAACCGCAACCGGTTCTGCTAACAAACCACCATCACTGGCAACAACATACAACTGACGGCCATCACTGGTCGCAATATTGAGGCTACGAGCATTACAACCATTTAGCAAACGCAAACGTAACCAGCCGCGCGGCGCAGTATGTTGGGGCAAAACAACGCCATTGGTCAGCATCATATCGCCAAACCAACCAACAGCAGCGCTCATTACATCCAGTTGATAATCAATCTGACCATCGTTATTCAGGCGTTTATCCTGCAATATCACCGGAATATCATCCACGCCCCATTGATTTGGCAACCCCGTATTAATACTGTTCTCATCTTCAATCAGTACTAATCCACCAAGCCCCATTGCAACCTGATAACCCGTCTTGCCATGCGTATGTGGATGGAACCAACAAGTTGCTTCCGGTTGTTCAGGCGTAAAACTGACCGTCCGACTCCCACCTGGCGCAATCATCGCATGTGGGCCGCCATCAGCTTCCCCAGTAATCTCCAGACCATGCCAGTGAACCGTGGTCTCTTCCGGCAGATAATTACGAATATCAATGGTCACGGGGTTACCTGAAGTCAATTTCAGTGCCGGACCGAGCAAATCACCGTTGTAACCCCAAGTCTTAGTTACCGTTCCTGCTTTAAAACTGGATTTTCCCGCTTTGATTTCAATAGCGATTTTACCTGTCGCATCTGGCTCCAGTTGCGGGGGGATAGGTAGTGTCGGATAAGATTCAGCAAAGGAGAAACGGCTCCATACAGGCAACAAACTGGATACACCCATAATGGCGCTTAATCTGATAAAATCACGTCGTTGCATATTCACTTCCTAGTTAAATCAATCAAAAAATAGACAACAAAAAAACATCTCATAAAGGAAACCTAAGGGCTACCCTTACAGGAAGGTCAAGCGAAGGGAATGTGATTTAAGTCGATCTTTACAGTAATTTTAAAAAATAAATTTTTCCTAACAAATATATTAATATGTTAACGTACTATGACATTGATTGATTATAATAATACAAATGCGAAAATTAGCTCTCTTGACTTACATACTGGTTCTTTTCGGTTTTTCTCACCCCGCAAAAGCGCTGACAGAAAATGAAGCTGAAGATCTGGCCGATCTGACAGCGGTGTTTATCTACCTGAAATATGACTGTGGTTACAGCCAAATTCCTGACCGGGAAATTAAACGAGCCATTATTTATTTCGCTCAACGCAATAAGTGGGATTTAACTAATTACAACAGCCAATTGATGGACAAACTCAACGAAGAAAGCTACCAAGATCTAAAAGGAATTTACCTGTCCAATGCGATAAAGTGTCATGCTCTCGCCAGAGATTCGCTGAGTTTATTCGCCTACGTTAAATAGTCCTTTTCCTCATACCCCCAAAGGGGTAAATTTCACCGTGCAACTATGAGAATTGTTGGTTATTATGTGCACCCAATTTTCATGACTGTCACAGTGGAGGAAAAGCCGGGATATGTCACAAAAAGAAATTTGGTACGAAACCCTGCACGCCAACTTTGGTCAGTATTTTTCCGTTGATAAAGTGCTTTATCGCGATAAAACTGAGCATCAAGATCTGATCATCTTTGAAAACGCGGCATTAGGCCGCATTATGGCGCTGGATGGCACAGTACAAACGACTGAACGTGATGAATTTATCTACCACGAAATGATGGCTCATGTTCCTTTGTTCGCCCACGGGGACGCCAAACGAGTACTGATTATCGGCGGTGGTGATGGTGGTATGTTACGTGAAGTCTGCCGTCATCAATATCTTGAAAACATCACTATGGTTGAAATCGATGCTGGGGTAGTTGAATTCTGCCGTCAGTATCTGCCTAACCATAATGCCGGTGCTTATGATGATCCACGCTTTAATCTGATCATTGACGATGGCGTTAACTTCGTGAATACCACCGATCAGAAATTCGATGTCATTATCTCTGATTGCACAGATCCGATCGGTCCCGGTGAAGGATTATTTACATCTGAATTCTATCAAGGTTGCCAACGCTGCCTGAATGAAAATGGCATCTTTGTCGCCCAGAATGGTGTCTGTTTCCTGCAACAGGACGAAGCCGTCACCAGCCATAAAAAATTGAGCAACTATTTTGCTGACAGCAGTTTCTATCAAGCGGCTATTCCAACCTATTATGGCGGAATTATGACCTTTGCCTGGGCAAGCCAAAACCCGGCGCCACGCCATGTGGATCTGGCAACATTGCAACAACGCTTTGACAACGCAGGTTTTACCTGCCGTTACTACAATCCAGCAGTTCATGCAGGTAGCTTTGCTCTACCACAATATCTGCTGGATGCACTATCTGAGAACCCATAGTCACCCATTAGCCAGGAGGTGAAATAAATTGCACAAGCTGAAATTGCACGGCTTTAATAACCTGACAAAAAGCCTGAGTTTTTGTATTTACGATATCTGTTATGCAAAAAGCCGAGCTGATCGGGATAGTTATATCGCTTATATTGACGAACAATATAACGCTAACCGTTTAACGGAAATTCTTAGCGAAACGTGTTCGATCATTGGTGCAAATATTTTGAATATCGCCCGTCAGGACTATGAGCCGCAAGGGGCAAGCGTTACCATACTCGTCAGCGAAGAGCCGATGGACCCAAAAGATGTAGACAATACTGAAAATCCAGGTCCATTACCCGATTCCGTCGTTGCTCATTTGGATAAGAGCCATATCTGCGTTCACACTTATCCAGAAAGCCATCCGGGCGGCGGTATATGCACTTTCCGGGCTGATATTGAAGTATCAACCTGCGGTGTTATTTCACCTCTCAAAGCGCTGAACTATCTGATCCACGAATTAGAATCAGATATTGTCACGATGGATTATCGTGTCCGCGGTTTCACCAGAGACGTGAACGGCGTGAAGCACTATATTGATCATGAAATCAGTTCTATTCAGAATTATATGACAGAAGAAGTGCAATCGCAGTATTACATGATGGATGTTAATATTTATCAGGAAAATCTATTTCATACAAAAATGATGCTAAAAAGATTTGACCTGAATGATTACCTATTTAATGCCACACCAGAACAACTTAGTGAAACTGAAAAACAGGAAATTACCCATCTGTTGAAAAAAGAGATACAAGAAATCTATTATGGACGTAATTTACCCGCTGTTTAACTTTCACTAACTTATTATTTAACCTGAGGTTTGCTTAAGAAGGGGACTAAGCGCCTGAGGCACGATCAGAGTTTTTGCTAGATAAAACAAAATCGTGGAGATCCTCAGGCATGTCTCATTTAGAAGAACTTTACTGCGGCGTCGATGACTTTTGTCAAAAATTTATTCCTCTCTGGCATCAATAGTTAATTGAAAATGGCTTGCTCAAGCGTCGCCGCGACGCTTCCCTTTCTCTCAGTGAAGTGATGACGATACTCATTTTATTCCACATGAGCCATTATCGTGATTTTAAAACGTTTTATATTCAGTATGTTAAACTCTATCTTAAGACCGATTTTCCCAAATTGGTCAGCGACACCCGGATGTTAACCTTGAAGCAAAGGGCGCTCATTCCCCTCTAGTGCTTTTCTTTCGTCACGCAAGGCTGAAACCCAGCGAGGGAAAACAAGTACAGGCGGTTTTATGGCTTTAAACTTCATCTGATTATCAATGATTGTGGTGAACTTTTGGCGGTTAAGTTGACCTCAGGAAATAAAGATGATCGTCATCCAGTCAAAGCACTGGCACAAGGGTTAACAGAGTGTTTGTATGGCGAAGGGTATTTGTCACGGGCCTTGGCGCATTCAAGACACCGCAGTCAGCTCGGTTTTTTATTGGAAATCGTCGCTGGCTTAATTGCTTATACATTCCAACCTAAAAAACCGAGCTTGAATTTACGGGATTGTGATATAGCTATTTTTAAACGAAACTGAGGTTAGTCATGTCACTTTGGTATTCTTAAAAGAAAAAACCCGCTGTTAGCGGGCTTTTCATGGTTTTGATAGAGGGATTATCTTACGAGTGTTTCGACAGCTCACGCCGAGCCAATTCAGCCAAGAATCCGCTGCGGCTATGATACTCACGATGTGAGTTCACATATTCATCAATTCTACCCAACAAAAGTTGGGGCATAGTAATGTTTAGCTTGATGGCTTTTCCATCGTATTTAGTTAAATCCACGTCAACATAAGCCCAACTGCCGCCGGTGCAATCTTCATTGCTTAGATGGTCGGCAACAGTTCTGGCTTGTACTGGAGCCTCACCCTTTTCGCTCATGTATTCAAAATAAGTATCTAATGCGTTTTGAGCATCGCTAATAGCGTCGTCAATGGTATCGCCAGCAAAGTAACATCCGATCACGTCTGGCACAAAACCGGAAAACGATCCGTCGTCAGCCTGATGTAAATAAATAGGATATCTCATGCTTACACCTTCTCTTTGATTAAAGAGCGGCCTTTCAACCGCTTAATTAAGTTATTTCAGTCCTGCTTGTTTAAGTATTTTATTGAGCGTCCCGACCGCCAAATCTTTGCGCGGATGCGGAATTACTATCGGGCTGGATTCCCCTGATTTCTCGAAAACATGATGCGAACCATTGGCTCGCACAAAATTCCAGCCAACTGCTTTGATTTGCTTTATTAGTTCATCGCTAGACATTATTCCTCTCTTTAATCAAAACCAAGAGAATGATAGCACCGCTCATACCCACCATCAACACCAATACCCATGATGGGTATAAGAAATATTGTTCGGGTAGCCGACTATAACCCATTATTCCAATTTACATGACTAATGCAGTGCTCATTATAATTTCAGCACCGTAAATGGTTTTAAGGTAATCCAGAGCAGCTTGCTGATCGATGCCGGGAAAAACACACACAGCATCTGACAAAACTTTGATTTGATAACCGCGTATAAACGCACCATAAGCCGTATGTCTGACACAACAATGAGTATGTTGGCCGGTTAACACAACTTCCGTCACACCATATGCTTGCAAAACTTCTTCCAGATCGGTTCCATCGAAAGCCCCATAAAACCGCTTGGGCAAAACAATCTCACGTTCTGCTCCAATAGGCGCCAATGGTTCAATGACATTAGCACCTGGCGTTCCAGCCATTGCATGCCTGCCCCAAATACTCATTTCCCGATCACCGGCTCGGTGAGCATCATTAGCATAAACCACCAACCAATCCGGTTGACGCCGGGCATGATCAATCAGCCGTTTAATTACCGGTACGATCTTCATCGCATCCGCCTCATTGGCGAGTGCTCCTGTGACAAAATCGTTCAACATATCAATTACAATCAATGCTTTCATTAACTTTGCCCTTTAAATGGATTCTTAAAAAAACAATTGCTGTGACTTGCTTCCATCACTCAATTACAGACAATTCTGACAAGATTTTATTATGATTTATATTAGCTCATGAAACTGGACTAGTTAGCTTTTTAGCTATTCCGTTGGCTAATAACAACATCGGTATTCTCTAATCTTGACGCATAATATTGTAGGGTTACTATAATCCCATCAAGACAAAATAAGAGAGCTGGAGAATCCACTTCTCGGAGGTGTAAATGTTATATCCAGTTGCGATTGATAAAGGCCATTCATCCTTCGGCGTCCGTGTCCCTGATATCCCGGGTTGCTTTTCTGGAGGGGATAATTTTACAGACGCACTAGAAAGCGTCCGCGAAGCCATTGAAGCGCATATCGAGTTGCTGATCGATGATAATGAAGCAGTACCAGAAGCGACAAGCGTAGAAAACTACCTCGCCGACCCTGAATATATAGGAGCAATATGGGCATTAATTGATGTGGATATTACTCAGTTAATGGGAAAATCAACGTAATTCTTCCATCATTACTGATCCGCCGTATTGATCAATTCGTCACAAGCCACCCAGAATACAAGAGTCGCTCTGGCTTTCTATCACACATAGCGGCAGAAAAAATTATTGGCAAAATCTAAATTTAATTCATCTGAAATATTAATTTATTGACAATATGCTGATTTTTTTCCAATAAAACACCATCACAATAATGTCCCAAAATAATCACTGCCCCGAATAAAGTCATTTATTCAGGGCAGTTTAATAACACGGTAATTATTTCGATGGGGTCAAAGAAAAGGTCAACGTCTCGAACGGCTGAAGGGTAATCAGCGCTGTTTTATTGACAAACTTCGGCACCGAGCTATTCTCACCATAGTCTATCTTAACGTCATATACCGAAGGTTGATTATCAGGCAATTCAAGATCGCTTTGCAGATCCAGATAATATTGTTTCACTTCATCAGATGGATTGCGCAAAGTAATAATCGACTTTTTCGGACTCCAGGCTCCCCAACCGTACACCGCCAGATCGGTGGGATCTTTACCAATCCAATGGGTATCAAACAGCACATCTTTATTTTCCTCTGACCATTTCGCCGCGTTTGCCAGCGTATCCCAATCCTCGGTGGTCAACAATTCAGGCGTAATATACATTTCCTGTAACTGCGTGCCGCTGCCAAAATAGCTCCAAACCTGATCAGCAAAATCTTTAGGTGACTGTTTATCCAGATGCTTAGCCTGTTTAGCATAAACAATGCCATGCAGCATCAACGAATTCAGTGGGAACAACGGCCCCTTTGTTACGACATTACGATAAGTTTCCGCATCACGATAGGTAAGCCACTGCTGCACTTTGGAACCTGTACCGTAAAACTCCACATCATAGCCGCCACGCCAAATAGAATCGGCGAAAAATAGCCAGGAAGGCGTGGCTTTAGTGCCTGTGGTCAAGTTGATAAACAGTTCATTTCCTGTGCTGCGCATATCTTCAATAAGATGGATAGCGGCATCAAAATCACTGGTGAATGAACTCCCTTTAATCACCCGATCAGCATTGCCGGTGCCATCCAGCTTAAACATGGATACATTTTGTTGTTGAATCAGGTTGAGTACCCGTTTATGGAAATTGGCGTAGTAATTAGGGCCTGAAAGCGCAAATCGGCCATCTATCACTTCATAGCCAAACTCCTCCGCATGGGAAACACGTTGCTCACCAGGTTTACCATAACCGCCCCAAGGAGAAAGCCAAATACCTAAACGAGCACGATATTGATCTGCCGCCTGTTTAAGATTTTTGAATTCATGGGGAAATGCTTCGCTAAAACCCCAGTCTCCTTTAAGGTTATCCCAACCATCATCAAACAGATAGCCACCCAACTTCACACCGCGCTTAGTCACCAACTCCTGTCCAAACTGATTGATACGGGTCAACGACTCTTGTTCAGTATAAGGAGTGAAGAAACCAATATCGTACCAAGAGTTGTAATGTAGGTAAGGACTATATTCACGTGGACGCGCATTGTTCAAAAACTCATTGACGTTGCGCCGCAATTGCCCTTTTTGATAAACACCAATATACGTCTTATAACTTAGCGTTTTTCCCGGTTCTAACGGGATAGAGAGTGCAATTTTTTGCGAAGAGTTCCCTTTATAAGCCTCAGTGGTAATCAATGGATTACCGGGAACAATAAAGAAGCTATCGCTGATAATCGGTGAACTGACGATAGACCCGTGAACAAAAGCGGTTTTAGTGTGAAAGGGTATCAACGAGACGGAGCTGAGCTCCAACGCATTTTTCTGCGGTGTAATGGTGATTTCAAACGAGCCGTACTTATCTTTACCCTCCACAGTAATTATATTTTTTACCTGAATGTCGCCATGTTTCAGGGAGACAACAATACGATTGTGCTTTTTGCTGATATCAGTAATTTGAAAATCTTTAGCCGTGAGCTTCTCTCCTGATTTCAACGTGATTTCAAACAGATTGTCAGTAATGATTTGATCGTGGTTTTTTGGATTTTCAAATTTCAGTTGCGTCACTTTACCGTGTTCGTCGCTAACAGTTACGTGGTAATTGTTGCCGTCCAACAACCAGCTATCTGCCCAGACTGGAGCACTACACAACACGGAACTCGCTAATAAACTCAACGTGATTTTATTTAACGTTCTTATTTTCACAGCAGTTTCCTTATAGTCAGAATGAAAAAACAGAACCTTCACGAATACAGCTTGCCTGCACTGCCACAAATCCGGATCTTTTCTTCTACTACTGCCTGCATAGCCTGTTTTCCCGGCGCGATATATTTACGTGGATCATTCGCATCTGGATGCTGGATGAAGTAACGCTTTACCGCATCAGCAAAAGCAATTTTCAAATCGGTCGCCACATTGACTTTACATACGCCAAGACCAATCGCCTGCTGGATCATCACTTCAGGAATACCCGATGCCCCATGCAGCACCAACGGAATATCCACCTGTTCACAGATTGCCGCTAACCGATCAAAATCCAGATGCGGTTCACCATGATACAAACCATGCGCAGAACCAATCGCTACCGCCAGAGAATCAATACCGGTACGAGCAACAAAGGCTTTTGCTGCCAGCGGATCGGTAAAAAAACTATCGGCGCTGGAAACCTGCAAATCATCTTCCAGCCCGCCTAGCCGCCCCAATTCCGCCTCAACGCTAACATCGTAACGATGGCAAAATCGTACCACCTCAGCTACCTTACGAATATTCTCTTCAAAGGGTAAATGCGAGCCATCAATCATTACCGAACGCACACCTGCGGTCACTTTATGGCTGATATCCACCAGTTCCTCATGATGATCGAGATGCAACGCCAGCGGCAAATTGTGACGGCGAGCGGCATCCTGACAGATTGACACCAGATAATCAGTCCCCGCATAACTGAAAGTACTTGGCGTACCTGCCAGAATAACCGGTGATGCCAGACGTGCAGCAGTTTCCGCTACCACCTGGACAGTTTCCAGATTATGGACGTTAAAAGCAGGAACCGCATAGCCTTCACGCAGGGCCTTTTTCAACATTTGACGACTAGAAATCAGGTACATATAAACTCCTTAAATGCCATCCAGATTCGGGCTGTCATACCTGCGTTTCTGCTGTTCATGCCACAGGCTGGTTAATCCTCGCCGTCCACATTCCAGCGCCATATCACGAAATGTTTCCAAGGTTATATCTTCACGATCCAGCATCATCTCTACCGCCAATTGCATATTAGTCCCGGTGATAACTTCATAACATGGATTAGCTATTGCCAGTTGCGCCGCCTGCCGGAATGGTGACCCACCTAGTAAGTCACTGAGAATAATGACCCCCTCGCCACTATCACAGGCGGCGCAAGCCGCCTCCAGCAACACCAATAATTGTTGCGTACTGATTCCCTCAGGAAAATCGACAGCGCAGCACTGAGGTTGTCGTCCAACGACTTGTTCCACTGCCTGCAACAACCCACTGGCGAAATGCCCATGACCGGTGATTACAATACCTAACATTCCCTCTCCTCAGCGCCGTTTATTAAAGAAAACCAACAAACTTTCCTACAATCCCGATCACGACGGTCAAACCAATTAATTTGACCGGGGAAAATCCTTTTTTCATCAACCAAAACACCAACAAAGTGAAACACAACGGCAACAAATTCGGCATCAGTTTATCCAACACATCCTTCTGCAACGCCACACTGGCCTTACCGGCGTTTATCACCACCGGCGTCGAGAGATGGACATAGGAAGCCACTAACGCCCCGATTACCGTCATTCCGACTATCGAAGCGGCATGGGAGATCTTCTTGGTATGCTTTTTCAACAATGCCAACGCGCTGGTTCCTGCACGATAGCCATAATGCGCCAGACCAAAACGCAAGCCGAAATGTACGATATTGAACAACAACAGGAATATAATGGGACCGAACAGACTGCCCTGTAGCGCCAGAGAGGCCCCGATACCTGCGCAGATGGGTAGCAGAGTCAACCAGAATAATGCATCGCCAATCCCACCTAACGGCCCCATTAGCGCCACTTTCACCGCGCGAATAGTGGAAATTTTCTCTTTATTCCTCTCCATTGCCAGCACCAATCCAGACAGGAAGGTGACATCAAACGGATGCACATTGATAAACTCCATATGCATCTTCATCGAATTTGCCAGATCTTGCGGATTCTTGTGGATCTTACGCAAACCGGGGATCAAGGTGTACAACCAGCCTCCCGCCTGCATACGTTCATAGTTAAATGATGCCTGTAGCAACAAAGAGCGCCACGCCATACGGTTCAAATCGCCTTTGGTCAGATCCTCGCTCGGTATCGTGTCCTGATAGTCATCCTGCTCAACCTGACTGGTTGCCAGCGCCTGCGCCATCCTGCTCTCAGCTTTGGCGGCCATAGCCGCATCGGTGTCGTTAAATGCCATCTTCCATCTCCTGAGATTGAGTGGTAGGTACGCTGCGTTCAGCGGCCTCTTCCATACGGGAACGGTTAAAGAAATCGATCAGTGCAATCGCAAAAGCGCCAAGCGCTACAGCAATAATCGGCATATTAAGGAATGTGACTGAAATGAAACCCAAAATGAAATAAGCAATATAAGTCTTTTTCATCATGATCTTCATTAGCATAGAAAAACCGATCGCCGGCATCATGCCCCCCGCAACCGCCAGACCATCCAACAACCATTGCGGCGCCTTCTTTACCATGACGCTGGCGACATCGGCCCCGAAATAGACCGGTAGAAATGCCACGATAAAGTAGAAACAAAACAGAATAGCGATACCCAAATAGTTCACGCGCTCCACACCGCGCCAGTTCAACGCTTTCACCATCTGATCGCATTTATGCATCATGGGTGAGAACACCGTAAACAGCAGGGTGATGCAGCCTTGCACCGCAATGGAAAATGGCACCGCTATACCAATCGCGACTTTAGGATCAGCATGAGTCAAAATAGCAAATGCCGTACCAATCACACCACCAATCACCACATTTGGCGGCTGAGCGCCTGCCAGCGGCACCATGCCCATCCAGACCAGTTCCAGTGACCCTCCAACCAACAAACCCGTCTGTACATCCCCTAAAATCAGCCCAACCAACGGCCCAATCACGACTGGACGATGAAAATGAGTCAAGCCATCGAACAGATCCACCCCGGCCAATCCAGCCAGTAACCCAATCAATATCGCATCAATCAGCATAACTCACCCCTCAAGCCAGCAACTTAATGATAGGTTCTCCCGCTTCGTCAGGCACTCTCCGTATTTCACAAGTAACGCCCAGTCGCTCCAATTCACGAAACACCATCACGTCATTGTCATCAACCGAAACCGTCTTATGGATTTGACGCTTTCCTTCAGCAAAATGCATATTACCCACGTTAACGAAATGGATCGGCACACCACCTTTTATCAGCGTCAGTACATCCTGCGGCGTTTTACAGACAATGAAAATTTTCTGGCGCTCAGCCGCTTTATGAATCACATCAATGGTTTTTTGCAGGGTGAAATAACGCGTCTGAACCCCATCAGAAACCACCATATCCATCAGATTTTGCTGCATCAAATCACCGGCAACGTGATCGTTAGCCACCAATACCAAATTGGCCCCCAGGGAATTGGTCCAGGTCACACCAACTTGACCATGCACCAACCGGTTATCAATTCGGGTCATTAAAATATTCGGTATCGACATAATCACTCCTGCTACATTTTATTCTTTGTGAATACGGTGGATGATAGGGATAAATTTCTACCCCCTTCACCACACGATTGACCTCCCCTGTCGGACATGGATTGTCTGGCGTTATGCCCAGTGCCAGCGAGGTTTCAAACGCTAACATCTGCAAAAATATCAAATAGGGGAACAACAACCAGATATCATCTTGTTCACTGTTAACCACTGTGAACCCTTTCCCCTGAGTGCCGCTCAGTGCAACAATTTGACACGCCAATCCGTCATGATTCAGTTCATGCCATAGATCGAGATCATAACGACGACGATACTGATCAGCAGAGAGCATCATGACCACCAGCGTATCCCGTTCGATCATAAACTTCGGCCCATGACGCACTCCCATTGACGAATCGTAACGGGTAGCGACATGCCCGGCGGTCAACTCCAGCATCTTGAGCGCCCCCTCCTCGGCTATTCCAGTAAAACAACTGGAACCCAGACACATCATGCGTTTAAAACCACTGCGGGCCAGCCGCTTAATCTGAGCCTGCCACTGCTCTCTTTCCCGCTCACACAACGCAATCATCGCCATCAACGACGCCCCACTCTGTTCCAACGTTAACGGCCCTAGCAGCAAGACTGTTGCTAACGTCATACAACTGAAACTGGACGTCATAGCAAAACTCTGGTCATGAGAACCCTGTGGCATATTCAACGAGCAGACATGAGTGCGCCCTTCGGCATAACGCGCCAATGCGCCGCCGGGATTACAGGTCAGCATCAGGTGATAACAGCGTGGCAGAAGCTGATCCGCCAGTTTTACCGCCGCCACGCTCTCCGGGCTATTGCCTGATCGCCCATAGGAAATCAGCAAGGTTGAACGTGTTGGATCGAGATATTGCAAAGGAGAAGGCACAATATCTGTTGTGCTGTACGCAACCACATTCAATCCGCACTGCTCACGCAACCAAGGCGCCAGCGTGCGCCCGATAAACGCGGAGGAACCTGCGCCACATAACACTATCTGTAACTCTGAATCCGATAACAAAGGCTGCAAAAAGGATCGCCACAACGCTTCCTCACGTTGCAGATTTTGATATAACTGACGCCAAAGCTCAGGCTGTTGATGAATCTCTCTGGCAGTATGCAACGCATGATGCTCACGCAACCAGACTTCGGTATAGGAAAACAGCTCATTCATGCTAAAACTCCTTGTACCTCAGGCTCACAAGCCTGCGCATAGCTCAACAGCACAGAACGAATTTTATCGAGCACCCAAGCGTGTGGGTCATTATCCAACCTTCCGGCATTAACCGCCTGCGCCTGTTCAGGCAGGTACTGACTCAGTAGTGAAAGGGAAACCGGGCGACAACGCAGGTTATCCATCAAGGTATTCACTGCCTGTTGTACTTGCGGATGCGGCCAGTAGTAACGAACGCGATCACTCAAACTGTATTGACGATCAATAAACTGTTGATGCGGTGTACCATGATAATAACGGTTCCAGTGCTCCGGCTGCTCAAGCATGACCTGTTCTAACGTGGCGCACAGATGAGCCGCGCCCGGTTCCCCATTCCATTCACCATCGATTTTATCGAGTGCGAACAGCGCCTCACGTAGGGCAAAAGTCAAAGCCGGACCGACTTTCAGAATCGCAAAGTGATCACGTACCAATTCACGGTAAGCTTGCGCTGTTTGATAATCAGTGGAATGGGCTTCATAGACTAAATAGGGTTGAGATTCGATATATTGACTGAGTGCCGCTGCACGTTCAGGTTGATAATGTTCGATATGATGGTGATCGAACTCCACACCCGGCTGCACCACCAGCGCAATCACCCGCGGCCATATCGGCTCCAATCCAGCCAATTGCCAGGCTTGTTGATGTACACTCAACGTTGTAGCCGCTGCCTGAGGCGTCGTGACTTGCATTCCAGCTAATGCTTCTTTAGCTCCGCCCGGCACCGGCACCTCGGTACCGATCACATAAACCGGTGGTTCTCCCCCCACCTGCTGCCAGCAACGTTCCGCCACCTGACACAAACGCGCTGCACGTACCGCCACCTCCTTGTCGCCAAGCGGTGTTGGATCATCCAGACAAGACATCGAACAATCGAGATGTATCTTACGAAACCCCGCCGCCACATAATCGTGTATCAACGTTTCAGCCAGTTTCATTGCCTGTTCAGCGGGAAGATCCTGCCAAACATTCGGTCCAAGATGATCGCCTCCTAACCAAACACGATCACGCGGTAAACCGATGCGATCGGCCTGTTGCCAAACTGCATCCCGGAATTGAGCTGGTTGCATCCCGGTATAACCACCAAACTGATTGACCTGATTAGAGGTTGCTTCAATCAGCACCGAGGTTTTACGCTCTTTAGCGACGCGCAAAGCGCTTTCCAATACCCAAGGATGAGCGGAACAGACCGAATAGATCCCCACTGCTTCACCTGATTTGTGACGACGGATAAGTTGTAATAGTGACTGCATGGCGCCTCCCATGCGGGCAAGAATCTCTGTAAGAACTATTCGTCGGCAATAATCACATCCACGCCGAGTTCAATTAATGCCCGCCTGTAGTTATCGGGTATCCGACTGTCAGTAATCAGCCGATGAATCTGTCCGGCTTGACGGATCATGCAAAAACTTCTGCGCCCAAATTTACTGGCATCCACCACAGCGATAATTTCATGCGCCACCTCACACATTACGCGATTCAGGTGGGCTTCACCGGGATGTGGCGTGGTTATCCCTGCTTCCAGATCAAAACCATCGACGCCAAGAAATAGGGTGTCAAAGCGATATTGACGCAATTGCTGTTCCGCCGCCGGACCATAGAGCGAGTAGGAGTTTTGACGCACACTCCCGCCAAGCACCATCACCTCCATTCGGTCAAATCCCGCCAGTTCATAAGCGATATTCAACGCGTTAGTCATGACCACCAAATCACGCCGCTCTTTAAGAAATGGCACAATTTGCGTGGTAGTCGAACCGGAATCAAGGATCAGGGCATCTCCATCCTGAACAAACTGTGCCGCCCTGGCCGCAATGCGCGATTTCACATCACGATTTATCCGACCTTTATCTTGCAAGGGGCGATCAAAGGCGAATTGCTGATTCAACATGGCGCCGCCATAAGAACGCAATGCGCAACCTTTTTGTTCCAGATAACGCAGGTCATTACGGATAGTGACGCTGGAAACCCCAAAATGGGTGCTTAGATGCTCAACACGCACGCTGCCCTCATGACACAGCAAGTCGATAATCTGTTCACGTCTCTTTACGGTATCCACGGCCATTCCGCTATACTCCTCAGATTTTTAGCAATAAACCTACGTTACCTGTGATGAATTGCTTTCTCTCTCTTTCGATTTAATTACAGCAAAAGCAATTAAATGAAATTGTGATCGCTATTACAGTCTATTATATAGACAAAAATCGGCATAAAAGGTTTCGATTAGAAACAAAACGAAAGGAAATACCAAATTCTCTGGTTACTGACTATTTACCCAAAAATGAGTTTCTATCCGACTTTTGGATCATAATTGATATAAAGAAACGAAAGCGCTTGCTTTTCAAGCACCAAGTACAAAGTTTTATTTCGTCAGGTGATAAGGATCACAACTTTAAGATTAGATGTAAAAATCCTGATAATATCCAGAACCGAAAGATCTCACTGTAATTAAGGACACGCCACATGACAAAACGATTTTCGGTGCTGACTGGCGGGCTGCTGCTTGCCGCTTCTCTCGGCGCTCAAGCCTCGAATACACCCGATCAGACCCGTCTGACAAATACTGTTGATAAGACCATACACTCCCTGATGCAGGAACATGACATTCCAGGAATGGCGATTGCGGTGACTTTCCGCGGTCAACATTTTTTCTATCAATACGGTGACGCGTCAAAAGAGAGCAACACACCGGTCACCAAAGAGACAATCTTTGAATTAGGTTCGATCAGCAAAACCTTTACCGGCAGCCTGATTTCTTGGGCGCAGGTGACGGGAGCCATTTCCTTCTCCGATAAGGCCAGCCAATATTTTCAACCGCTTGCAGGCAGCGCCTTTGACAACATAAACCTGCTGAATATTGCCACCTATACCGCGGGCGGCCTGCCGTTACAATTCCCTGATGAGATCGACAGCAATAGCAAAATGGTGAACTGGTTTCAGCACTGGCAGCCAAAGTACACACCCGGAACCTACCGCCAGTATTCCAATCCCAGCATTGGCCTTGCGGGCTATATCGTTGCCCAACGCCTTGAAAAACCTTACTCAATACTGATGGAAAACCAGATCCTTTCACCGCTTGGTCTGCACCATACTTGGTTTAACGTGCCCACTCAGGAGATGAAAAATTATGCATTGGGTTATTCAAAAGAGAATAAACCGATTCGCATAACCCCGGGCGTGCTGGATGAGGAAGCCTATGGTCTGAAAACCAGCGCACAAGAGCTGATCGGCTTCGTTGATGCGAATATCGATCCTTCCCGCGTAGGTGACAGCAAGTTGGCGCAGGCCATTCGGGCAACCCATACCGGCTATTACCGGGTGGGTGAGATGATGCAAGGGCTGGGCTGGGAGCTTTATCACTGGCCCGTTACCCTTGAGCAGGTACTGAGCGGCAACTCGGCGCAGATCGCTTATCAAGCCAATAAAGCCACGGAACTATCGCCGCCAGAGCCGGCAACGGATGCGCTCTTTATCAATAAAACCGGTTCCACCAATGGCTTCGGCGCGTATGTCGCATTTGTGCCGCAAGAGCAAATGGGGATTGTGCTGCTAGCCAACAAAAACTACCCCAACGAGGCACGTATCAAAGCGGCCTGGCAAATCCTCAAGGCGCTGAAATAACGCGCAATGGCGTTAAATACAATGTCTGTTGGCTGCGACAACGCCTCCCCAAGAGGCGTTGTCCATGACATATCGAGTCGTCAAGCCAGTAAGGCTTCCAAACCTGCGGTCACCGACTCCATACGGTGACCACCTGAATGCTCAATCACATAACGCTTGCCTACCTGAGAAGAAGCATCCAGCCCCCAAACGCCATGTTCGACCTTTTGACTCAGCGGATCGCTACTGGTATTGATGTGGGTGACGTTGGCGCTATCCAACTTGTCGGCCAACCGATCCCGCAATCCTACATGCAATCCCATGCTGTTGAATGCGGTAACCTTGATCCCATGTTTGATACCCGCATATTGCGCCAGCCCGCCGCCCAAAGAGTGGCCCAGAACCTCAACCTTGCCGCCATATTGTTTAGTAAAAGCCTTGACCAAGCGGTCAGCATCCTGAAACGCGCTATCCTTGATCCCTAAAGCAGCGCCGACATCGCTCTTCACCGTACCTGGACGCTTGGTTGGCTGAGTGCCCACGAAGGAAAGCACCATCGTATCTTCACGCTTGTAGACCGCAACCTTGAGCGCAGACCAGGCATCTCCCTCAAGGATTAAAGGATCATTCGCCCCCTTGCCGGGACGAACATGCAGAGTTAACTCACTGCCGGTCCCGCCAGTGTCATCTTTCCGGCGAGCCAATATCGAGGAAGGAATATCAGCCAGAGTGGCATGGCTGTAACCTGCCGGCATATCCCGATAGCTACTGGAGCAACTGATTCTCGCCAATTGGGCCGCATCCATCACTGCTTTAGCTCCCACAGCATTCAACGGCTCTTGTTCCGCTTTAGCCACAAATGCGGGTTTGGCGATCACCTTGGCAGAATTCAGCAATTGCTCGGCACGCGTTCCAGCCTGCAAACGATCGGACGCGCCAAGCGGTAGATGCGAGATTCCCTTCGCGCCCGCTCCAGCCAGCCCCAAGGTAGAGGATGCCAGCAAACGCCCTGTGGATTCCGCCAGATTTTTAACGCCTGCAACCCCGACCGAAATAGCGCCACTTGTTACGCTACTGGCGCCGCCAGTAATATTAGCCAAGCCCTTGATAATAGCCCCAGTCCAGTAACGCGCCTTACCTTTAGCACTCTGCGCATGGGAGTCATGTCCTCCCTGTATGGCAGTGCCAATCTTGCGGGCTGGGGCACTCAATGTCAGATATTTCAGTGTAGTAGTCAGCACCTTGCCCGGCGACACCTGAGTACTAAGACCAGTGCTGGTGTAATGGGAAGCAAGCTGATGATGCACATTGTTATTGCGAGACGGCGTCTGTACTTCTCCGTTCGAAAGGGGCGCCAATGCCGTGACGTTGGGAGTGTGCCCAATACCTTGAATAGACATCTTATTATTCTCCTTGGTTATTCAGATGACCGAAATTCAGCATACGATGGCTGAGCCGGGTAATGGATGCAGCGCAGATGATGCTCCGTTCTGCTGGGTGTTGATCACCTGAAACTGGGCCTGCAAGCTGACTCCAAGATCGAGAAACTCACCCAGAGTCTGCATAAATGCGGTTTCGTCGAACATCTCGATCAACGCAGAGAAGCTCAACACCAGATAATTAGTACGACTGTCCAAACTGATCTGGCTGCCGCCGGTGGTAAGACCGAACATATTCAGTTCAAGGGCAGCCCGAGTCAGCATCAACTGGCCCGGTTCATCTACAGGCAATCGCAACAAAGGAATATAGAGATAAAATGCCTGAACATCGTCATTATCCGGTACTTCAACGATGCACTCTCCACCTTGTCCGAAAGGCACGGTACAGTGACCATCGCCGCCAAGGCTCAAAGCCACGCCTTGGCGCTCACCAACAAGGTGCAACCATTCCGATACTGTCTGTTGATATGCTTTCACTAATGATATTCTCCGCTCGTTGTCCCTTGCAGACAAAGGGTTTCGCACGCAATAAGAAGTGGAAGCATATTAACAATCACTGGCAAACAGTGATTTATCTCCGGGGCGAAGTTTTTTATATCGACGTCGAAATAGCGCCTGATCGGCAGTTGGGTCGCACCGCGCTCAGTTCGGTCAGCAAAAGTTGTCCTGATAGCATGGTGTAGACCATCTTGTCATGATCTCGCAGGTTAATTCATATGAGTTTTACGAGCCGGATCGTATTCCCACCACCACTCAAAGGAAGGAAGCCCTAGCGATTCGAAACTTTCCGGCGGCAGAATATCGGTGAATTCTCCCCCTTCAAATAGATTGTCGTAGGAAAGACCACTGATAGAACAATAGCGCTTACAAGTCCGAACCCAAAGCAAACAGCCACTGTAATAGGTAGTCAATCCATTAATGTAATCACGAACTTCAGGAGATGCGGTAATCAGTACCTCTTTTTGTAACCGCAAGAACAAACTAACTACCCGCCAACGTAATTCCCAACAATGCTCCATGCTCTGTTCAACCGTATAACCATATTGTCGACACATGACACTAATTACATTGTGCTGCTTATCATCCACCGCCCGTGCTTGCTCCTTAATATAGGCGTAGAGCTCGAGATCCCATGCAGTTAAGCTGCTTATCATCTCTGACAATGCACAAACTCGGCGATCTTTAAACTCATCTTGGCTAATATTAATACCTGCAATAATATGGTTGAGCACAGGATATGCCCAACTACCCCCACCATACATACGCATCACCAAATAATCGTCGAGCAAAGGTTTTGGTTCCACCGCTTTCCACATTTCAGCCATGATGTAAGTACGCATTCCTTCAAAAAAATGGCCTGCTAGAGTAGGGGATGCATAGCGATCTAATCGAATACGCAAGTCGCGCATTGCCATTGCGTAACGGTCATTGTTGACGGGATATTCAGGAGATTCAAGAGCACGCTGTAGCTGAGCCGCATTATGGATAAAAGCGGCGGGATTTACGCTTAATGGCCCTTCATCACAATATTCATCATCATAGGCAAAACCCCACATTACGAAATCTGAGCCCACTTGTAGCAATTCCTTGCTCCCCTTTGGATATATTAACCCCGCCAACCGCGCGCTTTCCATTTGCCATAAACGTTGCCTCTGTGTTTCGTTACTATATAAGCGAAAGCGATCCGCATATTCACGCGTAGCTATTTCAATCTCACAATTTTCCGGATCTTCCGCATTAACTAATGGATGTGACATATACGGGAATGGGTTAGGTATGGGAGGAATTTTAATAATATTCACGAATAATTGGCTCCATAAAGTAATTGACTGACGGAGTGTGGCTTAATAGTCATTAACTTATAGATGGATATCGGTTTTTTTTCCAATCAGTTCAATCTTTTGGATTAAATTAATTGTTGAAACAACAAGCAAGGTTAAACTGTGTGATGAAAATATCATATGTGATTTACTGAAATAGCCAACCGAGGTATTTATGAAACACGAATTGTTTGCCGATCTGCTAGCCAGTGCGGAAGAAATAGTGAAAATTGAAAAAGGTGAACTGACGCCAAAACCGGAACACGTTTACACTTTCACGGAAATTGATGTGAAAGCAATACGCGAAGCAACTGGCCTGAAACAACTCCCTCCATCTACTTAGCCATCCGACAACTCACTAAATTTGTTAGCTTTCTTACAAATTCAACTTATTAATTTGCACAACCTGCCTTTCCTGCACATCATGCAACTTATTGTACCTAGCATTATTCATTAAAAAAATTATGATTAGAGTTGCACTTATTGACGACCACGTAGTCGTCCGTTCCGGTTTTGCCCAATTACTGACGCTTGAAAATGATCTTGAAATTGCCGGGCAATACGCCAGTGCCAGCGAAGCTTGGTCGGGTTTACTCAGAACCCCGATTGACGTTGCCGTGATGGATATCGCCATGCCCGATGAAAGCGGTTTGCACCTACTCACCCGGTTACGGCAAAAACGGCCTGATTTTCGCACTATTATTCTCAGCATTTATGACACCACCGCATTTGTCCAAAGCGCGCTGGATGCCGGCGCCTGCGGCTATCTCACCAAACGATGCGGCCCGGAAGAGTTGGTACAGGCAGTACGCTCCGTACATCAAGGGGGATGCTATTTATGTGCTGATGCGCTAAAAGCACTGCGTCAAACCTCACAGAAAGTTACAGCACTGCAAGTTCTAACCCCCAGAGAACGGGAAATATTTGATCTGCTTATCAATGGCATTAATGTTAAAACTATCGCAGAACAACTCTATCTCAGTCATAAGACTGTTCATGTTCATCGTGCCAATATTCTTAGCAAACTCCAGTGTGATAGCACCATTGATCTGGTTCATTACGCCCTGCAACACCAGATTCTGATGGGGAATCCATGAACAGAGGATCACGATTCGGCCTGTTATCACTCTTTCTGCTGATCTTTTATTCACTGAGCTGGCTTGCTCTGTGGACCATCAGCTTCTACCTGAATGACAATGGGCAACAAGCTGCGCTACTTCTGCCACAAGGTTTACGGCTGGCACTGTTTATCCTACTGGGACGTCGTTACTTGCCAACCTTATTAGCCACTGAGATTATCATTTTGCTATGGCTTGGCAGCGAACAACTTATTACCCACAATATCATTCTGTTATCTCCCTTTCTCAGCCTAATACCCACCTTTATCGTGCAACAATTCTGGTGGCGCTATACCCTGTATTGGCAACGGCTCTCGATTCTGTTGGCTGGCGTAGCCGCCAATAGCATGTTGCAGGCTATTTGTCTGGGATTTACGCTAACTGCCGGCGCCAGCCACCTGTTTCTCACCTCGTTAACCGGTGGTGTTTTACTGTCACCGTTTGTTTATCTGATCTATGAATATCTACGTCAGCAACATTTAAAAAACATACTGCAACCGAGCAATCCCGATCCGCAGTTACGCCCTTCTTTGTTGATGTGGTGTTGTCTATTCTGCTTGCTAGGGCTGAGCGCCCAGATCTTTATGTCACCAGAAATTGAGAATCTTTTGGTGATTCTAATCTTTATCCCTAATGTCTTTATGGCCTACCGTTATGGCTGGCAAGGCGGCGTACTGGCCGCTTTGCTAGGGAGTCTGATGATCACGTCAGCGCGGCAATTCAATGGCGCTTTTAACGATTTAAGCGAACTGGAAATGTTCCTGACCATTCAGGCGTTATTAGGCATAGGTCTGGGGATAGCAATCAGCCGTCAACAACAGCTCGCTGAGAATTTGCAACGCTACCGTGAACTCTTAGAGCAGGAGTTAACCTCCCGCCATAATCTGATGAAGCAACTGGTTCACACAGAAGAAGACGTTTGTAAAAGTATTGCCCGCGAGTTACATGATGAAATCGGCCAGAATATTACTGCCATTCAAATTCAGGCAACGCTGATAAAACGTACCGCCACCACCCCGGCAGCAGAAATGATCGCAGGACAAATCAATAATCTAGCCCAACAGATCCACCAATCTACCCGCCAATTATTACGCCAATTGCGCCCACCGGTTTTGGAAGAGATGTCCTTAGAAAAAGCGCTTCACCATCTGATCCATGAATTTGCATTTAAAGAACGAGATATTGATTGCCAGTTGAATTACCAGCTTCCTCAAAATCCAACTCATGAAACGGTGGTTTTTACCCTTTACCGTCTGGTGCAAGAGTTACTGAACAACATCAGCAAACATGCCAAAGCGACTCGAATCGCCATCATCCTGCGGCAACACCGGGATATGATTGAACTCAGAATCAGTGATAACGGCATCGGCATTACAGAAGATAAAAGAAAAGGCGGATTTGGCCTCCAGGGTATTGAAGAACGTATCCGCGCGTTAGGTGGAGATTGGCAATTAAGCAATGATAACGGTACGCGCATAATTGTTAAGCTGCCCACAAATTCTGATGAAAATCAAGCATAACTAGGAATTATTCCTAGTGGCCTAAAACCTTATCCCATCCATTTTCATTAACGTTTCTTTATATTCCTTTTCATGGAGGAGCCGGGTATGCAAACCACCAGCCAGGAACAGATTTCACAACACTATCGCCGCTGGCGCAGCCGTTTGCTGATTTCCATGATCATTGGCTATGCCGCATTTTATCTGACGCGAAAAAGCTTCAACTTTGTCATGCCGGTTATGCAGTTGGAACTGGGATTGGATAAAGGGCATATTGGCTGGATAACCAGCCTGTTCTATCTGGCTTACGGTAGCTCAAAATTTATTTCCGGCGTATTTCATGATCACACCGGTTATCGCTGGTTTATGGGTGCCGGATTAGTGATGACGGGTGTGTTAAACATTATCTTCGCTTTCTGCTCATCATTTTCCGCACTGCTGATCATCTGGACACTGAACGGCTTCTTTCAGGGCTGGGGATGGCCGCCCTGCGCCAGATTGCTGACACATTGGTACTCCCGCAATGAACGAGGCTTCTGGTGGGGATACTGGAATACCTCCATTAATATCGTCGGCATTACTGTCCCGATGTTGTCCGCTTTTCTGGCGACAACTTATGGCTGGCAAACAGCGTTGATGATGCCGGGAATTATCGGCATTTTATTGGGCGTCTGGCTCTGTCATCAGTTATGCGGCACGCCACAACAGCAAGGTTTGCCCAGTGTGGGGCAGTGGCGGCAGGACTCACTGGAGCTTCGGCACGAACAGCTATCGCCCCCCATGCCGATGATGCAGATATTGCGGGATACGATCTTAACTAACAGAACTATCTGGCTACTGGGATTCTCCTACATTCTGGTCTATCTCATCAGGATGGCGATTAATGATTGGGGAAATCTGTGGTTGTCAGAAACACATGGCGCCAATCTGCTCAGTGCCAATGCAACGCTCTCATTGTTTGAACTCGGTGGTTTAACCGGTGCTCTGTTTTCCGGTTGGGGATCTGATTTACTGTTCCGCGGCCAACGCGCCCCAATGATTCTCCTGTTTGCGCTTGGGCTATTTATGGCTGTCACCGCATTATGGCTCACTCCCATCCATCACTACGCGCTGTTGGCAGTCTGTTTTTTCAGTATCGGTTTTTTTGTATTTGGCCCGCAAATGCTCATTGGGTTGGCAGCAACAGAATATTGCCATAAACAAGCGGCCGGCACCGTCACAGGTTACCTGGGATTGTACGCCTACCTGGGCGCAGCAATCGCAGGCTGGCCGCTAAGTCAGGTGGTTGCCCATTATGGCTGGTCGGGAATGTTTGCCCTGCTCACGGCCGCAGCCGCCATGATGGGTTTGCTGTTGATGCCGCTGTTAATGGCAGACGTTGGTAAAAGGGAACATATGGCAGGGGTAGCATCGCCGCTTTCCAATAATAAGCAGTTTTGAATACTAAGGATAAAATAATGAAACTGAAACCTCTCTCTACACTTATCGCAGCCGGTCTGGTGGTTGCCGCATTTACCAACAGCGCTCAGGCCGCCGGACGTTTAATCGTTTATTGCAGCGCCACTAACGCCCTGTGTGAAGCTGAAACCAGAGCATTCGGAGAAAAATACAATGTAAAAACCACTTTTGTCCGTAATGGTTCAGGCAGCACCTTGGCAAAAATTGAAGCCGAAAAACGCAACCCTCAAGCGGATGTTTGGTACGGTGGTACCTTAGACCCGCAATCTCAAGCAGGAGAGATGGATCTGCTAGAACCTTATAAATCCCCGAATCTGACGCAAATCATGCCGCAATTCCGCGACCCGGCTAAACGTAAAGGCAACTACAGCTCCGCCGTTTACGTCGGTATTCTTGGCTATGGCGTCAATACTGAACGTCTAAAAGAGAAAAATCTGCCGATTCCAACCTGCTGGAAAGATCTCACCAAACCAATATATAAAGGCGAAATTCAGATTGCTGATCCTCAAAGTTCAGGCACCGCTTACACCGCGTTAGCAACCTTTGTTCAGCTATGGGGCAAAGATCAGGCATTTGATTATCTGAAAAAACTGAACGCCAACATTTCTCAGTACACCAAATCCGGCATTGCACCGGCACGAAATGCCGCCCGTGGCGAATCCGCGATTGGTATCGGTTTCCTACATGATTACTCATTGGAAGTAGAAAATGGCGCCCCACTAAAACTTATCGCGCCATGTGAAAGTACCGGTTATGAAATCGGCGGCGTAAGTATCATCAAAAATGCTCGCAATATGGACAACGCCAAACTGTTTGTTGACTGGGTGTTATCCAAAGAAGCTCAGGAATTGAGTTGGAAAAAAGGAAAAGCTTATCAGATCCTGACCAATACCAAGGCGAAAGCGTCTCCTTTGGCGCTTAAATTATCCGATCTGAAACTGATCAATTACGACATGGATAAATATGGCGCCAGCGATGTACGCAAAGAGTTAATTACCAAATGGGTGACAGAAGTGAAAATGGCTAAATAAAGTCAGTCAAGGGCGGATCACCCCCGCCCTTAGAAGCTACCATCAGGCTGCCCTATTTTTCCCGCGCCAATAACGCCTTATGAGGATAGCTTCTTACTGCTGCTACCACACAATAATAATAAAACAGAGGGAAATTATGTCTCACGCTTTTACCTTGCCTATCAGACAGAAGCAGGATGCCGTGTTCTGGTGGATTGCCCTGATGTGGCTGGCTTTCGCGCTTCTGCCATCATGGAGCCTGGATTACGGCCTTTTCGACTCTACTCAAGATGAACTTCTCGCCGCCTATGGCTGGAACGGGTTAAACATCAGTTTACTGTGGTTTCTGCTACCCTCAGCGCTACTACTACGTCCATTCACACCAGCAAACCGCAATCAACCTCACCGCCACTATTTTGACGCTGGTTATGCCTTATTATGCGCTCTGTTTGTGGTTATCAGTGCCGCTATTATCGGTCGCGGACTGGGCTACTCTACGATTTTCCTGTTTATCTCGCTGGGCGCGATTATTACTCTGGCCCTGTCTCGCCTTGAGTGGCTAGGCGGCGATAGTTTTGTTATCGGATCATTGGTCACGGTTATTGCCCTCATCGGCATATTTATCCTTTATCCCAGTATTGCCATCTTTATTCCGATGTTTACGGATGATGCCGGTCAGTTTGCCCCATTTGCTTTTATATCGATCCTGGGGCAGGCACATATTATTCAGGTTATCATCAACTCCGTTCTACTCTCTCTGGCGGTTGGCGCAGGTTGCACCTTCTTCGGGCTGGTGCTGGCAATTTATACCGCCAGAATCGCCCGCCGTTCCGCCATTATTGGCCGGGTATTTTCCATCTTACCTATCGTCACGCCGCCGTTTGTGGTCGGTTTAGGCGTCACCCTGATGATGGGCCGTTCCGGTTACATCACTGAATTTATGGCAACTTGGTTTGGCTTAACCAATACTAACTGGCTGTATGGCTTTACCGGGATCTGGCTGGCGCAAGTTCTAGCCTTTACACCAATGGCATTTATGATCCTTGATGGCGCCATCAAAACCATCCATCCTTCATTGGAAGAAGCTTCTTACACTCTACGCGCTAACCGCTATCAGACGTTCTTCAATGTTTTTATTCCGCTGTTGAAACCGGCACTGGCGAACTCTTTCCTGATTGTCATTGTCCAGTCGCTGGCCGATTTCAGTAATCCATTGGTACTGGGCGGTAGCTTTGACGTACTGGCGACCCAGATCTATTTCTATATCACCGGTTCTCAACTCGACTATCAAGCCGCCAGCACTCTCGGCGCTTCGCTGCTGGTCTTCTCGCTATTGATCTTCTGCGTTCAGTACCTATGGATTGGTAAACGTTCCTATGTCACGGTTTCCGGCAAATCCTATCGTGGTGATGTACAACCGTTGCCAACTTCACTGGTTTGGGGTGTCTGCGCCACCCTATTTATCTGGGTTGTGTTTAACATTCTGCTGTACGGCAGCATCTTCTACGGCAGTTTCACCGTCAACTGGGGAGTGGATTACACACTGACCTTGGATAACTTCATCAAACTGTTCGGTCAAGGTCTGCACGATGGCGCATGGCCATCACTACTGGATACCCTGCTCTACGCCGGTATCGCCGCCCCCATTACCGCACTCCTTGGTTTGCTAATTGCCTACATCGTTGTACGCCAAGAATTTCGCGGCAAAAAAACTATCGAATTCACTACCATGCTGTGCTTCGCTGTACCGGGTACCGTCGCTGGGGTTTCCTACATTCTGGCCTTCAACGATTCACCTTTTTATCTCACCGGAACCGCAGCCATCGTCATTATCTCCATGACCATGCGCAATGTGCCGGTAGGTATCCGTGCCGGTATTGCTGGTCTTGGACAAATTGATAAATCACTGGATGAAGCCTCGCTCAGCTTACGCGCCGGATCGATGAAAACCATCTTCCATATACTGTTACCCTTACTGCGCCCGGCGATTTTATCCGCACTGATCTACAGCTTCGTTCGTGCGATTACCACCGTCAGCGCGATTGTCTTTCTGGTGACGCCAGACACCCGCGTAGCCACCTCCTATATTCTGAATCGAGTGGAAGATGGTGAATACGGGGTTGCTATCGCTTATGGCTCGATCCTGATTGTAGTTATGCTGGCGATTATTTTCTTATTTGACTATCTGATTGGCGAAGCGCGGATCTCTCGTTCCAAAGCCAAAAATACACAGTAATCACGGAGTGACGACATGACACAACAAAATTTTGTCGAACTGAAAAATGTAACCAAACGGTTCGGTAGCAACACCGTGATCGATAATCTGGAACTATCTATTCCACAGGGACATATGGTCACACTGTTAGGACCATCCGGCTGCGGTAAAACCACCGTATTACGTCTGGTTGCCGGGCTGGAAAAACCGAGTGAAGGTAAGATTTTCATTGATGGTGAAGACGTTACGGATCGCTCTATCCAGCAACGGGATATCTGCATGGTATTTCAGTCCTACGCCCTGTTCCCGCATATGTCGCTAGGGGAAAATATTGGTTACGGGCTGAAAATGCTAGGGCGGCCTAAAGCGGAGATACGCGAACGGGTTAAAGAAGCACTGGAGCTGGTGGATTTGGGCGGTTTTGAAGATCGTTATGTAGACCAAATCTCTGGTGGTCAGCAACAGCGTGTCGCTCTCGCTCGCGCACTGATTCTCAAACCAAAAGTCTTACTTTTCGATGAACCGCTGAGTAACCTTGACGCCAATCTGCGCCGCAGCATGCGCGAGAAAATCCGCGAATTACAGCAACAATTTAATATCACCTCGCTATATGTTACTCATGATCAAAGTGAAGCATTTGCCGTTTCCGATGCGGTACTGGTGATGAATAAAGGTAAAATCATGCAAATTGGCACGCCACAAACACTCTATCGCCAGCCAGCATCTGAGTTTATGGCAAGTTTTATGGGAGATGCCAATATCTTCCCGGCGACTTTAGCGACTGATTATGTCGAGATTTTCCAATATCGCCTGCCACGGCCAGCAAACTTTACCACCAACCGACAATCGGTAACGGTAGGCGTCAGACCGGAAGCCATTACCCTGAACCGGGATGGAAATATCAGCCAACGCTGCACCATCAGCCATGTAGCTTACATGGGGCCACAATATGAAGTCACCGTAGATTGGCAAGGGCAAACGCTGTTATTGCAGATTAACGCCACCCAATTGCAACCCAATGTCGGCGATAATTACTATCTGGAAATTCATCCGTTTGGGATGTTTATTTTGGCAGAGCAAAGCAGCCGTTAATTTGATTGCAAAAAATCCTGACTTTCCGATCAAAAGGCCGCCAAGTGGTGGCCTGTATAATGAAAAAAAGACATTACCGCAGAACTTTTGAAGTATGATGATAAAAAAATGCTCGAACCAAGACTTTTAGTAGAGGTGAAAGTGAGCACTAAATTGAACGAAATGCTTGGCTTTGCCAAAGAATTGGAAGAGGCTGGTATTTCTAACGGTGATTTAACCAAAAAACTTGAAACTAAAATTCAGGCTCGCAATTTAAGTACTGCACTGCTTCCAAAAGAAAAAACAGACAACCAGTAAGCAGGATGCGGTACTTGCCAGAAAACACGTTAAAGCACTGATACAGGAACGGAAATCATGAGAATGCAGACTTTTGAAAGCGTATGGGACGCGATCAGTGATACACCGGAACAAGCCGAAAACATGAAAATCCGAGCGCAGCTAATGAATATGCTGAATGAATGGATAACAAAACGGGAATTTACCCAAGTTGAAGCCGCCAGAATGCTAGGGGTTACCCAACCCCGTATTTCAGAGCTTGCCAGGGGGAAAATACAGCTTTTCAGTGTGGATAAACTGATTGCGATGATGGCTCATGCAGGTGTGTATATCCGGCATATGCCAGAAGTCGCTTTAACCGCATTACCTGCCGTTTAACTCTCTCTCAAAAGTGAGATCCAGTGCTTAGCATGCTGAATTTCACTTTTACTTAAAAGCCCCTGATTTCATTACCTCTATACAATTTGTAAGGTTCTATGCCATCTTTTTTACACTCATCAAAGAAGATAACCAGAGATTTAACGCCCTCTTCCTTCAACTCACCAATGTTATAAGCGTAAAAGTCAGCACCACCACTTAACCCGACAAACTCACCGCGAAACATCTCTATTTCTAGGTCAAAAGTGACAACAGCCACATGGCCGGCAATTTTTAATGTACTGTTCATCATATCTCAATCCCCAATTAAAACAGCAAGAACCTGGCAAATAATGGAAATAAACTTACCAGATTCCTGATTAAATATTAAATACAAAAATAGCGACAAATAAACATATTATTTAAGTAGTTCTCTTACCTGACTAGAAAATGCCTCTCCTCCATCCTTCGCGGTATAACGTACATGCAAAATAATATCGGTCAAATTATCCAGAATATCTCGCTGTATACTGTCTGTTGCCGATGATGGGAAGGTGAGTTTCCAGTCAGAAACCGCCCCGGTTCCTTCAAAAGGTAAATAGCGATCATCAGCGAAATTAAGATTAAATGTACCGCTATCATTAATACCTGATGACAGTGCGATTTGTTGACTCGCTCTCAAATTGGTGACAATTTGCTGATTATCGCCCTCCTTATTTGACAGTAAATATTTCACACCATTAATATCCGGCGTTTTCAAGGTATAACTTTTCGTTTGAGTTAAGGTCGCTTTAATATCCTGATAAGGACCCATTAATGTTGGCAGCGTAACCGATACAGAAGTGATTTGACGTAAATAATGCCCGGCATAATCTTGATCAAATAATTTTTCATTCAATATAAATGTGATTCCTTCACCGGTTTTAAGTTCAGATTGAATCTCTGCCCATTTTTTGGTATCAGATAATAGATTTTTTAACGAGATCGTTTTAGTTAACTCTAAACGTCGTTCATTACGATTCAAATAAGCAGATTCCATTTTCAGTAGATTCAATTTAATCTTTTCACCTACCAATAAACCATTATGGTTATCGTCCCAACCATTTTGCACAATAAATTGTGTGGCAAAATCCCCCATTTCATATTGCCAGCATGCTTGTGCATTTAAACATAACGAAAGCACTGCATCGTAAGCCTGACGATATAATGACATCATCTGATCATTCAGCCATTGATAAAGAGAAGATTTCGTTACTCTGGTCACAGTAAGAAACTGATACATATCCTGCTCTTTTTGCAGTTGAGCCTGAGATTGCTGTAGCGTTGTATTCGCGGCGGAGATTTGCGCCTCTTGCTGTTCAAGCTGTTTTTTCAACATTTCCAGCTCGCTTTCCGCCTGTTTATATTGAATCTCCCACTCTTCACGTCGCCGGTTATAACCCGCTTTAACACTCAATGTATCACTCGCCATTTGCATGATTAATGATGCAGTACGTGTAATACCCGCAGAACAAACAAGCGGCATATGCCATCGTTGTCCACCAAATGACGTTCCCACAATGCTAGGTATCAACGAAGCGGCGCCGGCGGCAGTTAACATTCCTTCCTCAACAGAAGAAATAATTTTTGCCGTACCTTGTAAATTCAGCGCATTAGTTTCATCTGTAGAAATATTTTCATCATAAAGCTTCTTATAATGATCAATTCGCTGTTGTAATGTCTGCTGACTTTTTAATAATGCCTCTTTCCCTTTTTCAGCAATTGAGACAGCATCTTTCTGCAATGAAATAGTGAAAATCGCTAACTCATTCAAATGTAATTGATTCAACTCTTCCTGTTCTGCGCGATCTTTACGTTCTTGCGCACTCAAGAGTAAATCGCCAAAATGACTTAATGTATCTACCGCATGGTAAACGCTGGGTAATAATGCCCGGAAACGATAAGGCGGTATATTCAAAATACCCGTACTACCTGCCGCCAATAATGATCCACCGTTCGCCAGTAAAGCGAGCAAATTTTTTGGATCAACCGGTGTTGCATATAATGGTAACGACAAAGGTTTACCATCTAAAGTTAAGTTATGGCGCAAATTATAAAATCTGCTGGATAAAATATCCCAATACCACAATAAATCATTGTTTAAAGGCACTCGGAAAACAGCATTATCCACCGCCGTATGAGCACCGACTTTAGTGGCTGGAAGATCAATTAATATGTCTGGATCAATATTACTCTCAAATTCGCGTAATTTATTATTCTTTGAAGAAGTGACATCTGCCAATTCAATCGGTAGCCAATGACTAACCAAATCAAAATCAGGTCTGGGACCCAGTAATTGCCGTGCTTGAAGATAGCGTAATTTAGCATTATTAAGTCCGTCATTGGTCAGAAAGCGATAAAAACTATCACCAAAATCAATTAAGTTCTGCACATACATTTGAAATATGGCTTTCTTATAATGTACCGGATCTGCATAAGCTATCGCATCTGGATCTTGTAATCCTTTTAGTTGTACTGAGCTATCTTGGGAAACCTCTAACAGGCTGCAATTCCAATAGTTTGGACTACCATTAATCTTATTTTTTACTCCTGGGTTGAAAATATAATGCAACCAATTTTGAGCATCCTGATATTGTTGTGAAGCATTGAGTTGATAAGCAACTAAATAAGGCACATGGAAGAAAAGCTCCCAAAAATAAATACTATTAGCTCCGTTAAGCGCCGAATCATTATTTTCACCATTCCTCGGAATAGGCGGCTCTTTAATATGTTGCGCCTCCCAACTCAATACATCTGCAATAGAATGGTTAGCCCGCGCAATAAGCTCCTTGCCAAATAAGGTATTTAATCTGATAGACCGATATTTAAATTGTAATTCAGTCATATCCAGATACTGTGCTTGCGTTTTTTTATCATAAGCCAATAAAAAATTAGGATAGGAAGTTTTACTTAATTTAACTTCATAATAGTTATAACCTAAGTCCGCATCTTCCCCCTCTTTTTTATAACCTAATTTTAAAAATACACTTGAATCATTACCATTTATTTCATCGAGATCAAGTTCTACCGTAGGAATAAGACTATTTCCATTGAGTAATTGGCGTTTCGAATATAATAAACTATCGCTCCCTCCCTTAGTATTCCATAAACAAAAATCAGCCTCCCTATAACCTGAATGATTAATATCTACTTTTGGCGTTCCATCTCCAGATGCAACAAGTTTACCACCAGATTTATTAATCTCTGAACTGAATACTTTAGCCTCTTGCAATCCAGACAATGGCACTTCCATTTCTTTGGTAAAATGATAGGCATTACCCTGTTTTTCTCCCCATTCAGAAAAATTAACATTTAGCTCAGGATAGCCACTTTGACTGGAATTAAACATAATATAAAAATAGTCACCTGACGCATAACTATTATCATTAATAGTCACCACGACAGAAACGGTTATTTTTCCATTATTTTCTTTATCGCCATCAGCGAGTGAAATATTAACCTTTCCTGCTTCACTCGATTTACTTTTAAGATCAATATCACATACTACAGACTTAATAACCTCTTTCCCAATTGACAAACTATTATTACCACTAAGGCGTAGTTTTCTACTGCCCATTTCAGCAAATAGTGTCATTTTCCCTGTCGCAAGCCCAGAATGACTTCCTGACTCCTGATAAACCGGTTTATCAACTAATTTATAAGTATCGCCAAAATAAGCTGACAACATATTTGATTGTGTAAGATCTTCCGTAGGATTAGATTTAATCTGTTGATAAACATAGAGATCTAATGACTTATCACCAACCAGAGGCATAGGAACTTCGTTAAACAGTAAATTACAAGAGTACGGATGATGATCTTCTTTTGATATATTATTATTTGATTTTTCTGTTTCATAAATAGCAGAAATAATTAATACAGGTTCAGCTCGCAAATCCATTAATGCAATTAATTCAAAGCCATTATTAACTTTATTTTTATCACCAGTAAAAGTACGTAATTTATTTGGAAGGCTCCATTCACCATTAAATTTTCGATATATCAAATTAATACTATAATAATTTTCTTGTTTATTATTATCAGCTTCATATGCCAACCAGACAATATGAAGACGACCATCAATAACAATTGGCCGGATCTTAATTACTTCCCCGGTAGCAGGAATGCCAATTTTCTCCCATTCTTTCCAAGCCGTAGGATTAATGACATCTTGCATATTTCGATTAGCCATATTCAGCGATCGCCAGTAATATTGACCTGGCGTGATATTCATTTTACCAATGAAATAATATTCAGCCTGAGCAGGAGCCAATTTTTTAGTCGTATTGATATAGCCACTCATTAACTCTAAGTTACTTATCTCTTCAAATTTATTTAAATAATTTAATATGGCTTCCTGAACAACTTCATCACTCAATTTCCCTTTATTTAAATTATCCTCCAACTCCTTAAAATCACTTGTTTTATTTTGACGTAATATAGGGCTAATATAATTTTCTGGATAATTCCATAATTGTTGAAAACCAGCCCAAATATTATATTGGCTTAAAACATTATTCCATTTTTCTACTTTATCTTCATATTGATAATCATACCCTGGTTCCATGTTAAGCATAATGCCATTAATATATTGCTGAACACTGGAAATCGCTTGTGCAACGACACTAGTATTAACCTGACTAGATACCTGATTATCAATAAGTAAATATTGATACAAATCATCTGGCGTTTTTAAATCTGGCACATTAGCTGTTTTTGCAATATGCCCCAAATAATAACTCACCAATCCATCACGAACATTCTCAGCTAATTTTTTAGAAACAATATTTTTCATATTCTGAACCTCTATTAAAAATTTGTTATTCCACCATGACAGTTATATTTACAGAGTTGAGATCATCGCTATACCAACCTGTTTATAATCCTCATAAGAGGAATGATCATTAATATTTATTGTCGCTAACAATGAACTCATGGAAAGCGCCATTTCCTCAGACCAAATTTTAATTCTCATCATGGTATCTATTTCGGCCAATGTTTTTGCTGTATTATCTTCCTTGCCAACAACATATGAATTAGCCAATAGCACTTCATCACGCTGCCATGATAATAGTTCAGTCAATATTTTCACTATATTAGCTTTATCGTTATTTTGACCATCCGTATTAACTAGCTGTAAATAACGCAATATTTTATCTTCCGCATTATTTAAACAAGCAGCTAATTGCATCCAATCCCGATAGCGACTGAAATAATAAATAACCGATAAAGAAAGTTGTGTATTTTGGCAGCCGAACCATTCAGGATGTTCAGAAAAATGATTCAACATCACAGTACTCAATTGGAAGGTCTTAATCACTGCAATATATCGCGATAAATCATACATCAGTATCAAATAATCCTGATCGATCATCTCTGGCTGTAAATTTTTCTTATCAAACAGTTCAAATGACTTCAATAGAAAATCATAACTACTTGAACCGATCCAGTTTAAAATAAATAATGGAAACGGTTGTGATAGCTGAAATGCATTTACCAACATACTAGCCGATATTGCATTTTGTGCTGATTGAGTTTGAATAATAATTGCAGCCCATTGCTCAGTAATAGATACTTTGACTTTTTCGTCAAGTAATATACTTTTTATTGATTTATTAACTTCATCAATAATATTAACATCAGGCTTAACTAAACCATATTTTTGATGCGATACTGCATTTAAAATCGTTTGACGTGGAGTTATCCAATCAATCAAATCACCATTATTATCTAATGCTGGAAAAGTATTCGACGATAAACTTTCCAGGGTTAAAATTTCTGAATTGCGATGCAATCCAACTTGATTAATAAAGGCCACCTGCGCTGCATTTCCAGTCATCACAACTTCATTAGCCGGTAATAAAAATAGTTGAAGAGTACCAACAGATAATTTATTTATTCTCAACCATTCTGTGGCTTGCTCCATTGCAATCATAATATCCAAGATATCTGTTTGCCTATTATTTCCTGATTGCGATAAATAAGGAATACCCGCGACCTGTTTTAATACTTTATTTCCCCCTATCAGCGTTAAAAGAACCACACCTTCCTGTGGTGTTAACCCCAAAATTCTCGATAATTGCACAATACGATGAAACGCAGAGATAACAGGAAGTGAACATGTCAAACTCTTTTTACCCATCGATTCAGCAACTAATGGCGCTAATAGAGCAAAATCCTTCGCTTCAATTTTCAATCCAGCACATAACTTACTAATAATAATATCGTCCTGTTTTGTCTCCGAATAAAACTCACTATCATCAATTACCAATGGCGCATCAAATAACGCAGATGAATTGAAAATCTGATCAAAGAAAGGAATCGCGGTACCCGTCGAAAAAGGGGTAATCTGATATATCAATGCGGCAAATTCATCAGGTGAAATATGATATTTCTTGCTCCAATGATGGAAAATACCTAACATACGTAAGGTATTCTCATTCATCTGTAATTGTTTATTTGAATCACCTTCTGCCCGCATAGCCGAAGTCACCAATAGATCAATTTTATCTACCGGCAAACTCACCCATTTCCACAACCGTATCATGCGATTTAATCTATCAAAGCGTTCATGATTCACACCTGATAATTTATTTACTTCTTGTGGCAAATTAACATTTGAAACAAATTCACGATACAAATGTAAAAAATCACTCTCTTTTGCATTTGGTCCGTTAATAAAAACGGCACCATAACTATAAGGTGCCGCAGATATATTTAAATTACGCACATTTTGCGATAATCGCACGTTATTTTGTTCTAATGCCCCCCCTTTATTGGTAGATATTCCTTTTATACATAATAATTGCTCAACTTCTGCTACAGAGAGAGAAGTTTGTGTAGTAAAAGTTGATAATAATTCCAGTAATTTCTCATTATTAACACCGTAATTATCCTGATAGAATTGGCTATTAGACGGGTTTAATGGCTCATTAATTATTTTTTGCTGAGAAGTTTCTAGCTGATTTGCCAAAGGGACTACAAATTCTCCATGAGCAGTATTCAGATTAGACTTAAGAAAATAAGGATAACTCTTATCTGTCTGTTGCATCATATCCAGACAAAAAAGTTTTTTATTATCAAATGTTAGGTTAATTTGGTTCTGCGCATAATCATAAGGGAGCTGGAATGGATAACGTACATTAGCCAAAAGATCATAACTGGATAAATTGGCTTTTCCTTGCTGTTTTAACTTATCTTCTAAACGCTGACTGAGCATGGTATTAACCAATGACAGTGTTGTAATTTCCTGATTAATACTCACATCATCCAGAATTAAATGCGCTAAATCAGGTCGGCGTTTATCAATTTTAATTGCTTCAGCTTCGGCATTGAGTTCAATATCCATAGCTAATTTATAAATCTCTGCTAAATAAGCAACCGGTGAATTATTCGCTTCTGGTGCGCCATTTTGACAATATTGCTGCCAGTTATCCTGAAATAAAGATTGATATTGAGGACCTCCTTTTAATGAAAGAGAAGAATAACTCCGGGCATATGTATGATGAGTATAATGCTGCTGACGAAATTTACGCGCTATTTGTATAGCATAGCTGTTTGCTGTATCATAAATATCTGCTGCCTGATGTTCTGAATTATACTTCGCTAAAAATACATTACGAGGCGTTCTTATAATATCAAAAATAGATTTATAACCTGACTCAATTATCTTACCGGTAAAGTTATACTTATTACCTAATTTCTCTAGCAATGGGCTAATATCATTATTCATAGGATGACCTTTATTTATTGGAAATATATGAATGGAGGTTTTACCTAACAACGAGAATAGATTTTAGAACAGAGATGCAATAAACAATAAGGAATTTATTGCATCATCTGATGATTATTAAAAGTAGCTAATTATTAACTGATTTTCGGCTCAAGTGTAATCAGAGCATATCCCGCACGATTGGGTTTATTTTTATGTGTCACTCTGAGTAAAATAATTTCTGAACGCGTAATATCACTTGGCGCAGTATAAGTTGCAGTATATTTTTCGATAGGATTGTCAAACTCATCTTTTCCTACAATTTCGGGTTTCCCCACCTTAATATCTCCCCTTTCTGGCATAAGGCTCCATTCACTTGGAGAAAAATCTGAGTTACCTGTAGAAGAAAAATCTATATTTCCATCTGGTATTAATGAATCTCTGCTATAGCTAGGATCAATCCTGAACTCAGCTTGCGTGTTTTTACTGATAAGCAAAATATTAACTTTATCTAAATCGCCATTATCAGCAACAGCCGTCACCGTAACCATATTATATCCGGCCGGGAAAGAAGCCGGAGGCGTATATCTGCCATTCGCATCAACAACACCATAGCCAGTACCCGTTTCTACACTCCAATTCACTTTCTTGTTGCCATAAACAGTAAAATTGACATTCTTATTAACATCATTTTCATTGATAACAACGAAAGAAGGGCTAACCGATACTGAGGAAGGCAACAGAGTTACAACCGCTGAAGCGTTAGCGTTTGTTTGTAAGTCTGTCGCAGTAATTGTCACAATTTGGCTATTCCCTTTTATCTTAGTCGGTGCCGTATAATCGCCAGTATTCGCATCAATACTCCCCAATTCTGCTGGAGTAATAGACCAATTTACCGTTGCATTGATATTGGTTGTAAATTTATGCTTAGTATTCACCGGCATCGTTAATTGAAGATCATTAATTTTAAAAGCAGTTGATGTTGGAGCAATATCACCAAATAGCACCATATCCCCAGGCACATACACTTTGTCAAATTGAATACAATTGCTTTCAGGGAATAGAAGGTTCTTAACTGCAAATAGGCTAATGCTATTTAATTGAATTTTTGCTACGTTGGCTAAATCCGTTTCAACGATATCTTTAACAATTTCTGCTGTTTTATTAATAAACTTTTCTTTAGGGTAAAAGTGTATTGTCCAAACAGGTTCATCTTGTTTGTCATATCTGGTGCTCATTCTATTATTTAATCTTAACTCAATCTCATCATTAGATTTTACATAAGGCGTAATATCTATCGAGCCATCAATATAAAAATTAATTTTAGACTCGTACCAACCACCGCTTATTGCAGAATCGTAAAAGATACCAACTGGTTGGGTAAAATGATGAGAGTGACCATCATTATCCGACCCAGAAAAGACAATTTTTTCCTTGCTTGGTTTAATATGCATTCCTGAATAGGGGATCTTGGCGTTCTCTAACCACATATTACTTTTATCATGATATTTCACCAATCCCGTCCATACTTTATACCCTCCTCCTTCATATTGTACAGGCTCATTGCTCTCAGCATACCCACTTGTTATATTCAAATAGCTAGCCGAGTCATCTTTCTGGCTATCAATCTTGACCAATTCTAAATTTACACCCGTTGGGCTAGGTAATAAACGTTCATATTGCGGCTTAAGAATATTCTCAAAAAGTGTCTTATTACTGATAATTAATACCGCAGAACGATTATCTGGCATTAAATAAGGAAAATTACTTGAGTTAGTTGGTAATACACCACCGTTAGGATTATAGTTTGTTGCAATAAATAACAACACCGCCCCATGACCATAATTATCAGAACCATATGAATTGGCACCAGGTGCAGGTTGCGTTCTGATTTTAAACATTGTTGGTACTAACCCATCCGTATTATTCAACTTCAAGATACCTAACTCATAAGTGACATTACTATCCTTGAGCAAATTACGGAAAAACTCCTTTACTTCTGCTGGCGCATCGTTAATAACATTAACTTCCCCTAAAGTCCCTTTTTTAAACTCAACGACAACTTTTCCATCATTACCAACAGAGCCTGTTGCCGCAATCAAGTCTACAGTTATGGTCATATAGTAATCATTATTCGGCGTAATTCTTTGATAATTCTTTACTCTACCATCATCATAAAGCTCTACTATCGTGCCGGAAATAAAATTTAACTTTACCGTTGCCTGAGAACTTTCAATTGATGAATTTTCAAAGGAAATTAATGGCACTCCCAATATCAAATTGTCAAATTTTGTCTTCTTATCTTTGCTTTCCCAGACAATAGGAGAAAAATGTGTACCTTTACTCACTTTTCTCACATATTGCTGTTCAAACAGCATATTTATTTTAGTTCTATCATAGGCAGCAATAATATCCCATCCAAGCGTCTTTGTTTTACCGTCAAAATCATCAATAATGCTATTTTCTGTGGTCATATAATCACCTATGTTCGAAGTTATGAAAAATATGTTATTAAGGTAAGCGGATTAAATAATAGCTACCGCCATCATATTAATTTAATAATATGAAGTTAATCACTAGAATAATTTATACCCGTCATCTTTCAAGTTGCCTCTTTGTTGGCTGCACTCGCTCACCCCGGTCACATAGTTATCTATGCTCCCGGGGATTCGCTCCTTTGCCGTCGCGATGCATCTTGAAATCCATAGGGTATATATTTTTACTCTATTGCCAACTTAGAAATAAGTTGAAGAAAACATATATGTTATTCAATACATCCAAATAAATTAATTAGGATGCATATGATTAATATAACATGTATCAATGTGAATATAACATAGGAAAATATTAACATAAAATATGTAATGGCTAATACATAATATTAGCCCCACAGTTAATATTTAAATACAAAAATCAACAACTGAAAAACAATAATTACACAACAAAACAATATTATAAGTTCTGTGAATATTAAAAACCCCTTCTATGTGACTTATTATGTCTAAGGTTATTTTGCCAGCAAAGTACAATAACGTTCGATATCCACATTGCCGCCACTGACAATAATTCCTACCCTTTGGCCTCTCAGTGATTGACTCATCTGGCGGGCAGCAGCAAAACTTAGGCAACCGGTTGGTTCAACAATCATCTTCATTCTTTCAGCATAAAAATGCATTGTATCCACCAATTCTTCATCAGAAACCGTGAGAATATCATCAACGTTTCTTCGGATAATATCGAAAGTGTATTGACCAAGGTGTTGAGTTTGCGCACCATCAGCAATGGTTCTTGGCGTATCAATATGGATAATTTTCCCCTGACGGAATGATTGTTGAGCATCATTACCCGCTTCCGGCTCTACACCATAAATTTTACATTCGGGAGAAAGATGGCGGGCAGCAAGCGCACTCCCCGAAAGCAAACCACCGCCACCGAGACAGACAAATAATGCGTTCAGCTCACCAACCTCTTCAAACAGCTCTTTTGCCGCAGTTCCCTGCCCGGCAATAATATGCGGGTGATCATAAGGAGGAATTAAGGTCAATCCCTGCTTTTCTGATAATTCACGGCTAATTTGTTCACGATCGTCCGTATAACGATCATAAAAAACAATTTTACCACCATAACCTTCGGTCGCCGCTACCTTAGCCGCCGGCGCATCGAACGGCATAATGATTGTCGCCGGCATATTCAGTATACGAGCTACCAATGAAATCGCCTGAGCATGATTACCCGATGAATAAGTCACAACACCGTTACGCCGTTGCTCATCATTAAACTGCGATAACGCATTGAACGCGCCACGGAATTTAAATGCCCCCATCCTTTGGTAATTTTCACATTTAAAAAATAACTTGGCTCCAGTCATTTCATCAGCAGTACGGGAAGTCAGAACCGGAGTACGGTGAGCATAACCTTCTATACGCCGGGCAGCCGCTATAACATCATCATAAGCAGGAGTATTTTGCATAAGAATAACCGTCAGTTATATATACCCGTCATCTTTCACGTTGCCTCTTTGTTGGCTGCGCTCACTCACCCCGGTCACATAGTTCTCTATGCTCCCGGGGATTCGCTCCCTTGCCGTCTCGATGCATCTTGAAATCTATTGGGTATAAAACGTGGACAAATATCCACACTAAGAAAGTAAGCTAATAAATAACACCTTATGACTAAATGAATGACAAAAATCACGCTAACTCAGAATCTCTGTGCGCCTGATTAATAATCGCTTTCGCCATCCATTTAGTGATCTCAATAATTTCTGCATTATCCATCTGCCAGATATCTTTCATCACCAGAAAGACTTCAGAACCATAAATCAGGGAAAAAGAACGAATGACATTTTCCAAGGTATCCGGCGGGAAATGCCCTTTTAAGGGTTCAACAACCATTGCAAGGATATCTTTACGATGCCCACGAACCAATTTCTTTTCCTGTTTACCCTCAGATAAGCATCCGTGAGCCCATTGTTGCAAGGAAACCAACAGAGCAGCCCGCAATGCGCCTTCATGTTGAAACATTCGAGGATAGGCAAAATTCAACAACTCAATAATCCGCTCCTCAGTTTTTTCACTGGTCGGCTTCCAGGTAAGAATCGGTCCAAGGCTGGCGCCGACAATGGCATCAATTAAATCACTTTGAGTCGGAAAATAGCGATATGCCGTTGCCCTGGAAACACCAGCATGCATTGCCAATTCAGAAACCGAAGGTATCGCTCTCTGTTCAAAAAGTTCCAACGCCGCATTTATTAGCAATGTATAAGTTTTTTTCCGCGTACCGGTAAAATGAGTTTTTGTCTTCGAGTCCATCATCCCCACAGCTCTTTCACAATAAAAATCGCTACATTAACACTTATGGTTAAAATACTTTTTCGCTATCATCACTCTACTCAACTATCTACAAAACGATCAAATTGATTCAGCTTATTTATGGATAAAATGAGATGACAGTCTCAATTTGATAATATAACAGTGATACTTGAGTCTCATCTTGACTATAATCTGTCCATGAATGAGTAGTCAGCACCAGGGAAGTATTCATAATTATAATGAAAAAAAACCAAGGCTATGTGTATATCGCTACTATTTTTGATACCAAGCGCGCAGAAATTTTCTACGTCAGGGATCTGATCAAAAAAGCTGGCCTTGCTGTTCGAACTGTGGATTTGACCACTCAATCTGGCTCACTGGAAAGAGGCGCGGATATTACGGCCCAAACAGTGGCAGAACATCACCCGCAAGGTAAAGAAGTCGTTTTCTGTGGTGATAAGGGAAAAGCCATTTCCGCGATGTCAGTTGCTTTCAATGTCTTTTTATCAAAACAAACTGATGTTTTAGCAATTCTAGGTCTGGGAGGTTCCTGCGGTACAGCACTGATCACGCCGGCAATGCAATCTTTACCCGTAGGTATACCAAAACTTATGGTTTCTACTATGGCCTCCGGTGATGTTTCTAGCTATGTGGGTGTTAGCGATATCTCTATGCTGTATTCGGTCACTGATATATCCGGTCTTAACCGTATCTCTCGCCAAGTGTTAAAAAACGCGGCCAACCAAATTGCAGGGGCAGTCTATTTTCATGAAGAGAACAATATTGCAGATAAACCGGCTATTGGTCTGACAATGTTTGGTGTGACGACACCTTGCATACAGTTCTTAACCAGAAAGTTGGAACAACAGTATGATTGTCTGGTTTTCCACGCAACCGGCAGCGGCGGCAAAACAATGGAGAAACTAGCCGAAAGCCGTTTGCTTCACAGTCTACTGGATATCACGACCACTGAAGTCTGTGACTATTTGTTTGGTGGTGTTCTTGCTTGTGACGCTGACCGTCTGGGAGCAATCGCCCGCACGCAAATACCTTATATTGGCTCTTGCGGAGCGCTGGATATGGTGAACTTTGGTCATCTGAATACTATCCCAGAACGCTACAAATACAGGCAATTTTACCGACACAATTCGCAAGTCACATTAATGCGCACCATACCCGAGGAGAACCGTCAACTGGGAATTTGGATCGCTGAAAAACTCAATCAGTGCGAAGGAAAAGTAAAATTTATTATTCCAGAAGGTGGTTTTTCCGCTCTGGATATTAAAGATGGGCCATTCTGGAATCCTGATGCTAATCAATCATTTATTCAAGCTTTTGAGGCCACATTGATAGAAACGGAAAATAGACAACTAATTAAAAGCCCTCATCATGTGAATTCACCTGATTTTTGCCAACAGGTGATTGATGAATACCAGCAGATGATGGCTTAGTACTGGCGATAATACTGTTGCAAAAACAACACTGACATTGAAAGATTATATACAACTAATTAATGACTAGGCAAAAAGTTGCCAAACGAGGGCATTCTAATGCTATTGTTCTATCAGTGACGAATTTACGACGTGTCTGTTGGAACGTTGTACTAAAAGAAATTAAAGCAGTTGATTATTCGTGTTCTTAAAGGGAAGCCATAAGAACTTCCTGTTAATAACCTTGCTGTAAGATGTTAGGAGTTAACAAACTAAATTAAAACATAAATATACCTGCTTTGTTTTCTCCCTTTCGGAGCTTATTTCCGTCAACACCAGGCTCCTGCGGCACCCACCGCAGGAGTTTTTTTATGAATAAACCGGCAATAGATTAAAATTTGATAAGATATGCGCAATAGCATTCAGTACACCAAATAACAAAATCAAGCCGAGCATTACATTACCTCCCCAAACTCGATACATAGGGCTGCCAAATCGCTTACGAGATGCTCTGGCAAGTAATGCGGGAACAATAGCAGCCCAAACTGTCGCAGCAAGGCCAGCAAAGCCAATCGCATGAATAAAGCCATTTGGGTAAATCATTCCACCAACCATTGGCGGAAGAAACGTCACCAATGCCGTTTTAAAACGCCCTAATTTGGTATCATCAAATTTAAGCAGATCAGCCAGATAATCGAACAACCCAAGCGTGACGCCAAGGAAAGAGCTGGCAACGGCAAAGTTAGAAAAGAGAGTTAATAATAAGTCCAGAGCTGAACTGTTCAATCCCCCACTTAATGATTGAACCAAAACATCAATATTGCCCCCTTTTGCTATGATTTCGACAAAATCAGGCCGGGAAATATTTCCCATTGCGCCAATTAACCAGATCAAATAAAGCACCAAGGCCATTGATGTCCCAATAAACAGGCATCTCTTTATTTTATCTGGCTCTTTTCCATAATATTTCATCAGGCTAGGAACATTGCCATGATAGCCAAAGGAGACCAGACAAAAAGGTAAAGTCATTAATACATAAGGCCAGTAAGTCGGATTGACTTCAGTTGTATTAAACAATACCGCTGGTTTAACGTTATAAAGCAAACCGCCAAACGTCATAAAGAAAGTTAATATCTTAGCACCAAGAATAATTGATGTTATCCGGCTGACAGTTTTAGTACTTAACCAGATAATAAATGCAACCACAAAAGCAAATAAAAAACCAGCAAACCTAGGTGAAAAGTCTATCGATACCTCCCGCATAGCATGTTGAATAATCGATCCGCTCGCGGAAATATAAGCGTAGGTCAGTATATATAAAACAAAAGCAAGGGTAATACCATTAATGATATTCCAACCATTGCCCAACAGATCTTTTGTGATGGTACTGAAACTTGAACCAATTCGATAATTAAGATTGGCTTCCAATATCATTAATCCTGAATGCAACATGCAAAACCAGGTAAAAATCAAAGCGGCGATTGACCAGAAAAACCATGCTCCTGACATGACAACCGGTAAAGAAAACATGCCAGCGCCAATAATCGTTCCACTAATGATCATAGCGCCGCCAAATAAAGATGGAGACGATTTTTCTATCGACAAAGTAGCCATATGCGTTACCCTAGCGTGGCTTTATATATACCCGTCATCTTTCAAGTTGCCTCTTTGTTGGCTGCACTCGCTCACCCCGGTCACATCGTTATCTATGCTCCCGGGGATTCGCTCCCTTGCCGTCGCGATGCATCTTGAAATCCATTGGGTATAATAAGCAGTAAATAAGCAGCAAATAAGCAGTAAAATTGGGGATACTCTTAAATAAAGAGCATCCCGATCTTTATTATTTAATTGGTTTTAGTCTTGCAACGAAATGCCGTAATACCGATGGCTCATAAGTAAATGTTAATCCTTTAATCTGAGACATCCGCTCCTTCAAAGAAATAAAAGCTTCTACAACATAATCCATATGATCATTAGTATAGACACGGCGAGGAATAGTTAAACGCAAAAGCTCCATTGGCGATGGTTTCTGTTTTCCGGTTTTTGGATCACGACCTAATAACAAAGAACCAATTTCCACACTTCTTATTCCCGCTTCCAGATATAATTCATTATTCAGCGCATGAGCAGGAAATTGTTCCCCCGGAATATGTGGTAATAATAATTTAGCATCAACAAATACAGCATGACCACCGGTTGGATATTGAATAGGAATACCAGCCTCTCTTAATCTATTACCTAAATAAGCTACCTGATTAATACGATATGTCAGATAATCTTCATTCATTCCTTCTTCAAGACCAATCGCCAGCGCCTCCATATCACGCCCAGCAAGACCGCCATAAGTCACAAACCCTTCCATTGGCACACAACGGGTACGCACTTCATTAAAGAGATCTTCATCTTCACGGAAACAGCAAAGACCGCCAATATTAACTAAAGGGTCTTTTTTAGCTGACATTGTTAACATATCGCCATATTGATACATCTCCTTGACGATCTGTTTCACGGATTTATTTTCATAGCCCTTTTCTCTTTGCTTAATAAACCAGGCATTTTCACAGAAGCGGGCTGAATCAATCACTACAGAAATATCATGTTGCTTTGCAATCTCATACACAGCTTTCATATTAGCCATAGAGATAGGCTGACCACCGGAACTATTACAGGTCACAGTTGTAATAATCGCGACAACATTATCAGCGCCATGTTCTACTATCGTTTTTTTCAACTCATCAATATCAAAATCGCCTTTCCAATCATAATAAGTGGTGGTATCAAAAGCTTTTGGCGTGACAACATTAATCGCTTTCGCGCCATTTAATTCCACATGAGCCGCTGTCGTATCAAAATGGAAATTAGAAATAAACACCGGATGCGTTGCACCACCTTGCGCTTTTTTACGGGCAATTAATGTCGGGAATAAAATCTGTTCCGCGCCACGCCCTTGGTGGGTTGGAATAGTATATGGATAACCAATTAATTCATTAACTTTATCACATAGATGATAATAGTTACGGGAACCGGCATAAGCTTCATCCCCCATCATCATGCCCGCCCACTGGCGATCACTCATTGCTCCGGTACCGGAATCTGTCAGCAAATCAATATAAACCGCATCACTGGGTAACAGGAATGGATTATATCCGGCTTCTTCCAATGCTTTTTCACGTTCTGCGCGGGTAGTCATGCGAATATTTTCTATCATTTTAATACGAAAAGGTTCTGGAATACGTTTCATATATATTTTTTATCCAATAGTTAGCTATACCGCATAATTCAGGTAAATTTCCAAAAACAGCCAGAAATACACGAGAATAAATGTAGTGATTACAAGATTTAATTTTAAATATAACCAGAACAACTAATCAGGGAAAAAATGAGAAATACGGGGATCGACATTGAACCATGCTTGCATATTACAAGAACAAATAAAATGATAAAGTAAAAATATAGAAATCATAGATTGAATTTATTCCCTGATTAAAATCAGCCATTAATATATAGATAATATTTAAATTATCCGTGACCAATTCCACAAAATAGAAAACATCAAAAATATAATTTTATATAGATTCAATTTAATAGATTAAATAAATTATCAAGAAAAATAAAAAAAAGATTTAACAAATAGATATAACAATGCAATTAAGCTCCATTAATTAGACAAACCATTAATACAATAACCTAATAAAACAATATACCTAATAGATTTCGAGTTGCAGCGCGGCGGCAAATGAACGAATCCCCAAGAGCATAGATGACTATGTGACTGGGGTGAGTGAAAGCAGCCAACAAAACAGCAGCTTGAAAGATGAAGGGTATA